>NZ_JALHAT010000025.1:0-4515 GCF_022818885.1 Novosphingobium mangrovi
CCCACGCGCCGCCGTGGCCGAATATGGTGAGGTCGCCCGTTATCGGGTCAAGGGGCGATGGCCCCTTGGAAAAAGACTCCCTTCCCCTCCACACACACACGAAAACGCCGCCTGCATCCCCAGGGACACAGGCGGCGTTCTTGTCAGGCCGACCGGCGCTCAGTCGAGGACGGTACGGTCCTCGGACGGGTCGGAGTGGAACTCGTGCCACACGCCGTTGATGACGCCGAAGCTGACGGCAAGGCCCACACCCAGGATCCAGGCAAAATACCACATGGGTCGAACTCCTCAGTAGAAATCGGGGTTGAGACGGACTTCCTCATCGGTCACGCGGCCGAACATCACCTTGTAGGCCCAGGCGGTGTAGAGAAGCACGATCGGCAGGAAGATGAGCGTGACGAGCAGCATGATGAACAGCGTGCCCTGGCTCGAAGAGGCGTTCCACAAGGTCAGGCTCGAGGCCGGATCGATGGAACTGGGCAGGATGAAGGGAAACATCGAAAGCCCCACGGTCGCGATGATCCCCACGTTCGCCAGCGTCGAACCGGCAAAGACCAGCACGTGCCTGCGGCCCGAGATGCCAAGGAACGCGAGGACCGGGCCAAGGAGGCCCAGCACCGGGGCAAGCAGCATCCAGGGGTGCGCGGCGTAGTTATCGAGCCAGGCGCCGGTTGCGGCCACCGCGCCCGTCAAGTGCGGGTTGGAAGGGCCAGCCGGATCGGCCTCGGCAGCAAGGCGGTAGCCCATGTCGCCATAGGCCACGAAGACGCCGCCCAGCACGAACAGCACGAGCGAGGCGAGCGCGGCGATCTTGCCGAACTTGAGGGCTCGGTCGAGCACCGGACCCTCTTCCAGCTTGAGGCTGAGCCAGCCTGCGCCATGCAGCACCAGCATCGTTACCGACAGCAGGCCCGTCAGCAGCGAGAAGGGGGTGAAGAGCCCCAGCAGCGAGCCTTCGTAGAAGGTGCGAAGGTCACTATCGAGCCGGAAGGGCGCGCCCAGCAGCACGTTGCCGACCGCCACGCCGAACACCAGCGCGGGCACGAAACCGCCCACGAACAGCGCCCAGTCCCAGCGCGAACGCCAGGCGGGATCGGCCTTCTTGGAGCGGTACTTGAAGCCCACCGGACGCAGGATCAGCGCAGCCAGCACCAGGAACATCGCAAGGTAGAACCCTGAAAAGCTTACCGCGTAGACGAAGGGCCAGGCGGCAAAGATCGCCCCGCCCGCGAGGATGAACCAGACCTGGTTCCCCTCCCAGGTGGCGCCGATGGTGTTGATCACCTGGCGCCGCTCGACATCGTTCCTGCCGACGAAGGGCAGGAGGGCGGCCACGCCAAGGTCAAAGCCATCGGCGATCGCAAAGCCGATCAGGAGCACGCCCAGAAGCAGCCACCAGATCAGGCGCAGGGTTTCGTAATCGAGAGGTACGAAAGGCATTTCATCTGTCCTTTCAGATCATTCCGCGGGGACGGCGGTGTAGGCCGTCGCGACTTCGGCGGGCTCTTCGCGGCCCGGGCGCCAGGGGCGGTATTCCTCCGGCCCCTTGCGGATCGAGGCGAGCATGAGGCGCACCTCGATCACCGCCAGCGCGCCGTAAAGGAGCGTGAAACCGGCAATCGTGGTCCACAGCTGCGGCACGGTCAGACTGGAGTTGGCGAGGAACGTCGGCAGCACGCCGTCGACCGCCCAGGGCTGACGCCCGACTTCGGCGACAATCCAGCCCAGTTCCACCGCCAGCCAGGGCAGCGGCATGACGAAGAGGGCTGCGCGCAGGAACCAGCGCTTGTCGAAGCGGCGCATCGTGGAGAACGCGAAGGCCGTCGCGAAAAAGGCGACGAGGAGGAAGCCGATGCCCGCCATGGCGCGGAAGCCCCAGAACAGGACGGGCACTTCGGGCACGGTGTCCCAGGCCGCCTTGTCGATGGTCACCGCATCGGCGGTGCGCGGATCGGCGACGTAGCGCTTGAGCAGCATCGCGTAACCCAGATCGTTCTTGGCGGTCTCCCACTGCGCGCGTGCGGCGGTGTTCGTGGGATCGAGCTTCAACTTCTCGACCGCGTCATAGGCGACAAGGCCATTCTCGATGCGGCCACGGGCCTCGGCGACGAGCGGATAGATGCCCTCGACCTGGCCGGTCAGCGAACGCGTCGCGATCAGGCCCAGCACGTAGGGCACCTTGACCTCAAACAGCGTCTCGCGCTTTTCCTGCGAGGGGAAGGCGATGACCGAGAGGCCCGCCGGGCTCGCCTCGGTGTGCCACATGCCTTCCATCGCGGCGAGCTTCATCTGCTGGTTGTCGCCCAGCGCATAGCCGCTTTCATCGCCAAGCACGACGACCGAGAGCGAGGAAGCCAGGCCGAACGCGGCGGCCACGGTGAAGCTGCGCTTGGCAAGCTCCAGGAAGCGGCCACGCAGCAGGTAGTACGAGGAAACGCCCAGGACGAAGACGCTGGCGGTCACGTAGCCCGCGCTCACGGTGTGGACGAACTTGGCCTGCGCCACCGGGTTGAAGACGACGTCGAAGAAGCTCGTCACCTCCATGCGCATGGTGTCGGGGTTGAAGCTCGAACCGGTCGGGTGCTGCATCCAGCCGTTGGCGATGAGGATCCACAGCGCCGAAAGATTGGAGCCCAGCGCCACCATGATCGTGGTCAGCAAGTGGCCGCGCCTGGAGAGGCGGTCCCAGCCAAAGAACATGAGACCCACGAACGTCGCTTCGAGGAAGAACGCCATGAGACCCTCGATCGCGAGCGGCGCGCCAAAGATGTCGCCTACGTAGTGCGAGTAATAGGACCAGTTGGTCCCGAACTCGAACTCCATGGTGAGGCCGGTGGCGACACCCAGGACGAAGTTGATGCCGAACAGCTTGGACCAGAAGCGCGTGATATCGCGCCAGATCGGCCGTCCGGTGATGACATAGACGCTCTCCATGATGACCAGCATGAAGGAGAGGCCAAGGGTGAGCGGTACGAAGAGGAAGTGGTAGAGTGCCGTAAGGGCGAACTGAAGGCGTGACAATTCGACGACAGCGAAGTCGATCATGGGGGGTCACCTTTGCATTTTTGGTGCGATCCGTGCGTAGCCCCTTGGAGTGCATGGGCATTCCGGGCATTGATCGCAGTCAATCCCAAGTAGCGGCGTGCCCGCACGCGGCACTTGCGTCACGCGCTTGCACTCAATAGCCCCCGCCTAGGCCTCGCCAGGTCTCGAGTCAATATCACTTACACAGTTGCCGATTTATGAAACCCAAAAGAGCCGGGCAGTTCTGGGCCCTCGACATTCTCGGTGCGGCCCTGTTTTCCTGGGGAATTTCCGGCGGCGTGGAAGCACTTGTGGCGGGCACGGCCCTCTCGGCATGGCTCGTCTGCCTCGCAGGAGGGGCGCTCCTGCGCGCCAGCAGCGTCCTCTTCGTGCACCATTTCGCAATGCCCGGTGCGCAAATCGGTGCAAACCTTTGGCGCCGCGCCGCGATGTTGCGTCTGCTCGGGGGGCGCCTGCCCGCCCCTGTCAGCGCGGGCACCAGCGCGGCGCTGGCCATTGATCACGTCCAGGCCATCGCGGAGCACGGCGCCCGCTTCCAGCCGGCCCGCGTCTCGGCCGTCATCGGCCCGCTCCTCGCCATCGGCCTCATCGCCCTGGCGAGCTGGTTTTCCGCGCTGATCCTGCTCGCCACGCTCCTGCCCTTCGTGGTCGGCATGATCTTTGCCGGAACCGCCGCAAGGCGTGCCTCGGAGCGTCAGCTCGACGCGCTGGCCGCACTCTCCGGGCTCTTCGTCGACCGGGTCCGGCATCTCCCTCTCATCCGCCACTTCGGCGCGCAGGCGCGCATCGCCCGCCAGGTCGAGGTCGCCACCCACGGCGTGGCGACCCGCACCGTCGCGGTGCTGCGCGCGGCCTTCCTGTCGAGCGCGGTGCTCGAGTTCTTCGCGGCCATCGCGGTTGCGCTCGTGGCGATCTACTGCGGCTTTGCGCTGCTCGGCCTCTTGCCCTTCACCCCACCCGAGCCGCTGACGTTGGGCCGCGCCTTCTTTGCGCTTGCCATGGCACCCGAGGTCTACCTGCCCATGCGCCGCCTTGCCGCCGCCTACCACGAGAAGCAGATGGGCGAGGCTGCTGAAAGCGCGCTGGCCGAATATGCGCCCGGGCAGGAGGAGACGGAGGAAACGCCCAGCACGCCCACCACAGCGCCCTCTCCCTTCGACGGCCTCGTTGTCGAAGGGCTGATCCTGACCTGGCCCACCGTCTGCATCGGGCCTGTCGACCTGCGCCTGCCACGCACGGGCATCGTGGCCCTGAGCGGCCCCTCGGGCAGCGGCAAGACCAGCACGCTGGCCGCCATCGCCGGGCAGATCGAGGTCCCCTCGGGCCGGATCACGACCTTTGCCGGACATCCTCTCGATCGCGCCGACGTGGCCTGGGCCGCGCAGCGCCCGCTGCTGCTGCCCGGCTCGCTGCGCCGCAATCTTGCGCTTGCCGCGCCCGAGGCCTGCGATGCCGCCGTCCTTGTCGCCG
>NZ_JALHAT010000026.1:0-97491 GCF_022818885.1 Novosphingobium mangrovi
AGGCGCAGGCGCGGCCCCGCGCGAGGGCCCCGGGCGCTGGGTGGGGCCCGAACCGTCGCTCTGCTGGTTGCCGAGCAGGCGCTGCAGTTCGTTGGGCGCGCTGTAGCCATCGGTCGGCAGGACGATCTGCGAGGGATCGACCGGCTTTACCAGATACGGCGTGATCACGATGACCAGTTCGGTCTCGCCCCGGTTGTAGCCGGTCGAGCGGAACAGCGAGCCCAGGATCGGGATATCGCCTGCACCGGGCATCTTGGTGATCGTGTTCGAGGTGTTGTTGCTGAGCAGGCCTGCGATCATGAAGCTCTGGCCCGAGCCCAGTTCGACCGTGGTCTCAGTGCGCCGCGTGGTCAGCGAGGGAACCTCGAAGCCGTTGAGCGTCACTGAACCCTGGCTCGAAAGGTCCGAGACCTCGGGGCGCACGCGCAGCGAGATGCGTCCGTTGGCGAGCACGGTGGGCGTGTAGCTGAGGCTGACGCCGTAGTTCTTGTACTCGATCGAGGTGGCGCCCAGGCCTTGGCTGATCGGGATCGGGAATTCGCCGCCTGCAAGGAACTCGGCGGTCTCGCCCGAAAGCGCGGTCAGGTTGGGCTGCGCAAGGCTGGTGACGAGACCCACGGTCTCACCTGCGTCGAGCGCGCCCAGGATGTCGAGCCCGAACAGGCGTCCGGCCATGCCCAGCGTCGTGCCGGTGCCCAGCTCGTTTACCGAGGTGCCCGGGACTTCGATGATATCACCCGAATTGGGATCGATGGCCGGAACCGTGGGGATGTTGCCGACCCCGAGGGTGCGGCCGGGCGCGAAGACGCCGCTGTTGTCGATCGGAGCGTTCTGGCCGATGCCGAACTTGAAGCCGCCGGTCGAATCCATCGTCGTCAGGCGCGTGCCGATGGTCTTGACCAGCGAGCGGCTGACTTCGGCGATGCGCACCTGCAGGTTGACCTGCAAGGGCGTTGCCGTGCGCAGGCGGCTGATGACGTTGGCGGTGTCGCCGACGTAGGCCTGGACCAGGCGCTCGGCCTCGGCGGCGTCCTCGGGCGACTTGATCGTGCCGGTGAGGAGGAAGGTGTTGGTGCCCATCGAGGAGACCGTGATCTTCGCCTCGGGCATGGCCAGGCGCAGCATCGAATCGACGCTGTCGAAGTTCGAGCCGACGCGCACGTTGGCCGACCAGATCACCTGGCCTGCACGGTTGCTGGCGTAGACCGTGGTCGTGCCGCCGCCCTTGCCAAAGACGTAGAGCTGGTTGGTCGACTTGACCTGGACGTCGGCGATCGCCTCGTTGGCGACGAAGACGTCGGCCATCGTGCCCGGCACGGTGACGAGCTGGCCGTTGCCGATCGAGAGGGCGATGTCCTGGGCCGGCGTCGAGATCGACTGGGCCGCGGCCGGGGCGGCCGGCGCGAACGCGCCGAGGGCGGCCAGCGGGGCCACCAGGCAGGTGGCGCGGAGCAGGGAGGGGAAGAGGCGGCGCTTCATGGCTGGGCCCTTTGCGGTTGCCGGGTGGCCGGCGTCGGCGGGACGCGCGGACTTGCGGAATGTGCGTGCGGTCATGGTGCTTACTTCCCGGCCGGTTCGGCGGTGGTGACCTTGCCGCGGGTGACGCGCACCACAGGGCCGGAATAGCCCTGCGGCGCGGCCGCACGCGAACCGCCCGCCATCTGCGGCGCGGAGGTCATCGGACCCGAGCCAGAGCCCGAAGGTGCCGGACGGCTCGAACGTTGGAAGCGCGAGACGTCGCCGCCGGTGACGTAGGTGGTGTTGCCCTCGATCGGGCGGGTCATGGCCTGGCGCATGAGGGATTCCTCCTGCTCCTTGGTAGCGCCCTCGGGCACGTCGACTTCGCCGCTGGCAAGGATGCGTTCGAATTCGCCCTGGTTGTCCGCGATCGAGCGCAGCGAGAGGCTGAGCGCGCCGATTTCCTCGGCCACCGAGATCTTCTCGGCGATGCGCGGGGTGACCTCGAGCGTGACCGTGCGGAAGGCGCGGACCACGGTCTTGCCGTCCTCGACCTCGTTGTTGGTGGTCTGGTCGGTGGCGAGCACGCGCAGGTTGCGCAGGATCGTCTCGGTGGTGTTGAGCGGCTCGCCTTCCCCCTTGACCTGCTGGGTGAGCATCATGTCGACCCGGTCGCCCGGGAAGATGAAGCCGCCCACGCCCGTCTTGGCCGAGACCGAGATGGTGACCGCGCGCATGCCCGGGCCGAGCGCTGCAGCAAGGAAGCCGCGGTCGCCGGGCGCGACGAGCGCGCCCTGGGTGACCGGCTGCCCGGCGGTGACCGGGTAGCGCACGACGGTGCCCAGGAGCTTGGACATGTCCGCCTCGCCGTCGAGGAAGTAGACGTCCTTCACGAGCTCTTCGGGCCAGTCCTGGAAGGACATCGAATCGGCGGTGAGGATGGTCCCCACCGGAAGTGCCCGCTGGGCAACAAGGACCTTGGGCCCTGCGGGCTTGACCGCCACGGCCTCTGCCTGGGGAGCCGAGGCTCCGGCAAACATCGAGCGCGCTGCAAATGCGGTGCCGGCTGCGACGAAAAGCGCAACGACCAGCAGCAGCAGCTTCTTTCTATCCATGGCTGTTCAAGCCCCCTGAAAATCCGATCTTGGTGAGTTACCTTGTCGGGACAATTGGTTAAAATCGGGTCAATCGAGATTAGTTTACGGTGGATGACGCCGCCGCACTCGTCAGGGCCTGCTGGGCGAGCACCCAGACTCCCGCAAGCGCGATGGCGACCCCGTAGGGCACGCGCATCCGCGATTTCTGGCGCCGCACGAGGTGCACGAAGCCGAGCGCGAATCCGGCCAGAACGAGGAGGGCGATGAGCGCCACGATCCATCCGGCGGGAAGGGTGGCGCGAATCGATTGCAGAGCGGCGGTTGAAAGAAGCGGGCGTCCGGTGGCCAGCGCGGTCAGAACCGCCAGCGCGCCGCCCACCCACAGCGCCGAGGCGCCCAGCGCCAGCGCGCTGCGCACGGATTCGCCGGGCCGCCGGTCGAGGTTCCAGGCCGCCATCGCGACCGAGCCCGCGCCGCCCAGCAAGGCCATCAGCACGACCAGTTGCAGGAAGGGGGCGGGCGCGAACCAGAGCGCGAGCGCGGTTAAAAGTTTGACATCGCCGCCGCCCATCTGGCGCACGACGAACAGGGCGCAGGTCACCACGAAGGTGACGAGCGCGAGCGCCAGCTGAAAGCCCACGTCCCACCAGCCCAGGCCCGTCGCCAGCCACCACAGCGGGGCGGCCAGCGCGATGGCCAGGTTAAGTGTGTTATCTATCTCGCGGCGTTTGATGTCGGTGACCGCGGCGACCAGCAGGGCAGTTGCCAAGGCCGCCATCAAAGCGTACGAAAATAAGCCGCCTGGCATCGAAGTCCCCCTTGTGGAGGGCCTCGTCTAGCGGTCATCACTTACCAAAACGTAATTACCTGCCCGAGGTCCCCCATTAGCCACTCGATTGACGCGACGGACGCAGCCGCACGGGTTCGGCGCGCAGTCCCGGCCGATGCCCGCGAATCGCGCTGGACGGCCGCGGATGGCTGGGAAATCCGCGTTCTCCAGATCCCGGCGCGGGGCACGTCCTGGCGGCGGCGCGGCGCGATCCTGTTCATGCCCGGACGGGGCGACTGCTACGAGAAGTGGCTCGAATCGCTCAACGATTGGGCCGATTCGGGCTGGTCGGTAACCTCGGCGGACTGGCGCGGGCAGGGCCTCAGCGGACGCCTCGGCAGCGATGCGACGACCGGCCATATCGATGACTTTGCGACCTGGCTGGCTGACTACGCGGGGATCTGGACGGAGTTCGTCGCGTCGCAGCCCGGTCCCCATGTCGCCATCGGCCACTCGATGGGGGGCAATCTGGTGCTGCGCGCGGTCGCGGAAAAGCGCATTGCGCCCGCCGCCGTGGTCCTTTCCGCGCCGATGCTGGGGCTCCATCCTACCTGGGCGCCCAATGCCCTGCTGGCTCCCGTCGCGCAGGCGATCTGCAAGCTACGCGGCGAGACCGCGCGGGCCTGGAGCGGGAGCGAGCGCCCCGAACTGGTCAAGCGCGCGCGCCAGCACCTCCTCACCCACGACGCCGCGCGCTACGCCGACGAGCAGTGGTGGTACCAGGAACGCCCCGGCCTCGTCATGGGCCCGGCGAGCTGGGGCTGGATTCGCGCGGCCATCGCCTCGATCCGCGCGTTGGAGCGGCGCGGCGTGCTCGAAAAGGTGCGCGTGCCCGTGCAGATCCTCGCCACGCGCCGCGACGGCCTGGTCTCCTGGCCCGCCATTCGCAGCGCAGCCGGGCGCCTGCCTGCCGGTGAACTCGTCGCCTATGATGAGGGCTGCGCCCACGAGATCCTGCGCGAGGCCGATCCGGTGCGCGCACATGCACTTGCCGAAATCGAGGCTTTCCTGGACCGGGTCGCACCGGCTAGGGGCTGAGCCCTATGTCCCAGAGTTTCGATATTGCCGTCATCGGCGCGGGGATGGCCGGCGCCTCGCTGGCCGCCGCGCTTGCCGCCCGGGGGGGCGCCAAGGTCTGCCTCGTCGAGGGCGAGGATGCGCCCGGCTACCATGCCACCGGCCGCTCGGCTGCATTCTGGGTCGAGAGCTATGGCGGGCCGGGCGTACAGCCGCTGACCGCCGCATCGGGCCCGGCGCTCCATGACCTGGGCGTGCTGACCCCGCGCCATGGCCTCACCATCGGCCGCGCCGATCAGGCGGAGGAGGTCGCGGCCTTCGCGCAGACCTTCCGCGCCATGAATGTCGAGGTCGAGGAGCTTGGCCGTGACGAGATCGCGCGCCGCATTCCGGGCCTCAGGTCCGCGTGGACGCACGGCGCGCTCGAGCCCACGACCTGCGACATCGACGTCGCGCGCCTCCACCAGCATTATCTGGCCGCCGCGCGCCAGGCGGGCACGCCGATCCGCTGCCGGGCGGGCCTTCGTGGCGCGCGCCGGGAGCAGGGCCTCTGGGTTCTGGATCTGGCCGACGGCAGCGCGCTGGAGGCGGGCATTCTCGTCAACGCGGCGGGCGCCTGGGCGGACAGTGTGGCGCAGATGGCCGGGGCGCGAACGCTCGGCATTACCCCGCTTCGCCGCACCATTGCCCAGCTCGTGCTGGATGCGCCGGTGCCCGAGGACCTGCCGCTGGTCCTCGACATTGCCGGCGGCTTCTACTTCAAGCCCGAGAACGGGCGCCTGTGGCTGAGCCCGCATGACGAGACGCCGAGCGCCCCGTGCGATGCCGCGCCCGAAGAGCTCGACATCGCGCTTGCCATCGACCGCTTCGAGAAGGTGGTGGACTGGCGTATCGCGCGCGTCGAGCACCGCTGGGCGGGCCTGCGCTCCTTCGCGCCCGACCGGCTGCCGGTTTACGGCTTCGATGCGGAGGTGGAGGGCTTCTTCTGGTGCGCAGGTCAGGGCGGCTTTGGCATCCAGACCGCCCCTGCAGGCGCGGATCTCGCCGCGCGTCTGCTGCTGGGCGAGGCTGCGGGCGCGGTCGATCCGGCGCCCTACAGCCCTTTGCGTTTTACCTGAGAGGTCAGGCCGCGGCGGCGGGCGTCGTGGCCTTGGCCTTTTCGGCCGACGCGCTGTGCAGGCGCTTGGCGATGAAGTGCCAGGACAGCAGCGCGGGTTCGAGCATGGCCATGCCGACGGCAATGCCCAGCAGGCGCTCCATCGCGACCCCGGCCTCGATCTGGCTGTAGCTGTCGGGGACGAGCGCGGTGAGGAGCGCAATCGAGAATTGCAGGCCCACGTACTGCGTCGCCTTGCCGCCCGTTTCGAGGTGACGGCCCAGGAACAGGCCAAAGCACGTGCCCGCGATGATCACCGCGACATTGCCATGCGCAAGGACCAGGAGGCCGATGGCGAGGAGGCCCGCCGCGACGCAGCCGATGGCGCGGTGCAGCAGGCGGCGGCTGACGGGGACGAGCCCGCTCTGGCCAAGCCCGGCGACCGGCACGATCATCACCGCCATGATGGTGATCGCGGCCTGGGTCAGTTCGGGCACCTTCACGAAGTGGTAGAGGAGAGGCAGCGCGGCGAGCGCGATGCCGGTTTGCGCGGCGTGGCGCGCGGCGGTCGCGTTCCAGCGCATGCGTTCCGGGCGCGCCTTGCGGTTGGCGAGCCAGTCCTTGCCCGAGATGAGCGCGGCGCCCAGGCTCACCACGACGCAGGCCAGCGTGCCCGCGCCCACTTCGATGACGCGGGTGAAGGCCAGCTCGAAGGTGGCAAGGTCGGGGTTGGCGAGCTTGTCGAGAAGGACGATCTCGAAGGTCAGGCCGAACAGGAACCAGGCGTAGGCGCGGCGGCCCGTCAGCATGCCGTAAAGGCCCATACCGCCCACGAGGCCTGCGCTCAGCACCGCGACGACGAGCGAGTGCAGGGCCAGCGGCGCCAGCATCAGCGCGAGCGCGCCGCCCGCCAGCGTGCCGACCATGCGCATCGCGCCGCGCAGCAGCGTTTCCAGGGTGTCGCTCTTCAGGAGTACCAGTGCGGAGACTGCCGCCCAGTTGACCATGCGCGCATCGGCAAGCTGGGCCAGCACGATGGCCAGCATGACCGAGAGCACGCAGGCGATCTCGTCGGCCATGCGGGGGCCCGGACGGGTCAGTTCGCGCAGTTCGTTCTGCACATGCGATGTGATCAGCTTCACCATGCCCCTGATTATGGGCCGATCGGGGCGGCCTTAGAAGGTGGGTGCAGTTGCATATAGCGCACGAGTGACTTGCAATTTCGCAAATGCAGCGAAAACCTTCGCACTTGCGGCATATCGGAGGCGGAGTGCGGGCCTCACGTCTTGGGTAGGGACCAAAGAAATTTCGTTACGCGCGGGCAACAGGGCCCGAAGGTGGGGCCGGAAACGCAAGACCCCCGCGAATCCGGGGATCGCGAGGGCCGACTCTGTGTTTTGTTGCGTTTTTCGCAATCAAATTTCAGCGCGCGCAATCGCCTGCCGTGGCGCCGCGCGCGGGCGCCTGTCCCGGAGCGCTCAGGCCACCGACTTGGCCGCGTCGCTGGCGAGCTGGTCGACGCGTTCGTTTTCCGCATGGCCGTTGTGCCCGCGCACCCACTGCCAGGTGATCTTGTGCGGCTTGGTCGCGGCCAGCATCTCACGCCACAGGTCGTCGTTGGCGACCGGCTTCTTGGCGGCGTTGACCCAGCCCTTCTTCTGCCAGCCATGAACCCACTTGGTGATCCCGTCGATGACGTACTTGCTGTCGGTGCACAGGACGATCTCGCAGGGCTGGTTGAGCACTTCGAGCGCCTTGATGACCGCGGTCATCTCCATGCGGTTGTTGGTCGTCTCGGCTTCCGAGCCCGACATCTCCTTCTCGTGCTCGCCCATGCGCAGGAGCGCGCCCCAGCCTCCGGGGCCCGGATTGCCCTTGCAGGCGCCGTCGGTGAAGATCTCGATTTGCTTCATCGCCTCAGGCCTCCTTCGCGAAGAGGTCGCGGTTTTCCGCGCTGGCGTAGAAGTCGAGCCGCCGCGCGAAGGCGAGCGGGTCCTTGGGGGTGACGAGCGCGTCCTCGGGCGTGTTCATCCAGTCGTAGGCGCGCGTGGACAGGAAGCGCATCGAGGCGGCGCGGGCGAGCAGCGGGAGCGCCGCGCGCTCCTCGTTCGAGAGCGGGCGTACGCTTTCGTAGCCTTCCAGAAGCGCGCGCGAGATCTCGGGGTCGAAGCGCGTGCCGTCGTCGCTGAAGCACCAGGCCGCGTGGGTCACCGCGACGTCGTAGGCCAGGATGTCGGTGCAGGCGAAGTAGAAGTCGATGAGGCCGGTGACTTCTTCGCCCAGCATCAGCACGTTGTCCGGGAAGAGGTCGGCGTGGACCACGCCCTCGGGCAGGCCGAGCGGCCAGCCCAGGGTCAGGCTGGTCAGCTCGCGCTTGACGATGCGGGCCAGCTCGGGGTGGATGAGGTTGAGGCCTTCCTCGCCGCAGTCGGTCAGAAGCTGGTTCCACCGGGCAAGGCCCATGGTGTTGGTGCGCCGGGCCGGGAAGCTGGCGGCGGCGAGGTGGACCTTGGCGAGCGCGGCGCCCACCGAACGGGCCTGGCCTGCGGTGGGCTCGGTGACCGAGACGCCGGGCAGGAACTCGATCAGGGCAAGCGCCTTGCCTTCGTGGAAGCGGTGGCTGGCGCCCTCGCGGTCATGGATCGTGCGCGGCACCGGGCAGTCGTTGGCGGCGAGGTGGTCGAGGAGGTCGAGGAAGAACGGCAGGTCCTCGACGTCGGTGCGCTCCTCGTACATCGTGAGGATGAAGCGGCGCGGTTCTTCCTCGCCGCGCTGGGCCTCCAGCAGCCAGTTGCTGTTCGAGACGCCCTCGGCGATGCCCTTGGCGGAAAGCAGGGTGCCCACGTCGAAGGCGTCGACGATCGCGGCCATGTCTTCCGCGCCGATTCGTGTGTAAACGGCCATGTCTTTGTCTTTATGCTCGTTGGCTTTGCTGGGCTTGGCTGGGCGCGCGGCTCAGGCGGTCAGCTGCTTGGGCAGCTTGAAGCTGATCGTTTCGGTGGCGGTGACGAATTCCTGCTGGCTGACTTCGCGCAGTTCCTTGAGGCGCGCGATGACTTCGTTGACCAGCGATTCGGGCGCCGAGGCCCCGGCGGTCAGGCCCACCGTATCGACCCCCTCCAGCCAGGCCGGGTCGATGTCGCTGGCGCGCTGGATGAGCTGCGCGCAGGCACCCGACCGCTGGGCGACTTCGGCCAGGCGCAGCGAGTTCGAACTGTTGGGCGCGCCGATCACGAACATCAGCTGGCAGTCGGGCGCGACGCGCTTGACCGCGGCCTGCCGGTTCGAGGTCGCATAGCAGATGTCCTCGGCCTTGGGCGCGGCCACCCTGGGGTAGCGCGCCTGGATCGCGGCGATGATCGCGGCCGTATCGTCCACCGAGAGGGTGGTCTGCGAGAGGTAGGCCAGCTCCGCGTCGGCCGGAAACTCCAGTGCGGCGACGTCCTCGACCGTCTCGACGAGCGTCATGCCGCCCTCGGGGACCTGGCCGAAGGTGCCGATCACCTCGGGGTGGCCGGCGTGGCCGATGAACAGGATGTGGCGCCCGTCCGCGATCTGGCGCTCGGCCTGGCGGTGGACCTTGGAAACCAGCGGGCAGGTCGCATCGAGCCAGTCGAGGCCGCGCTCGGTGGCCGCGGCCGGCACCGATTTGGGCACGCCGTGCGCCGAAAAGATCACCGGAACCCCGTCGGGCACCTCGTCGAGTTCCTCCACGAAGATCGCGCCCTTGGCCTTCAGGCCATCGACCACGAAGCGGTTGTGGACGATCTCGTGGCGCACGTAGACGGGCGGGCCGTATTTCTCGATCGCCCGCTCGACGATCTCGATGGCACGGTCGACACCGGCGCAGAAGCCGCGCGGGGCGGCAATGAAGAGACGGAGCGGGGCCTTGGTCGACGCAGCGTCGCTAGAGGCGGGCGCGGACTCGGCCGGGGATGGAAAGGGCGCGTTCATACTGCGCCCTCTAGCGCTTTGCCGCTTGCATCGCTAGGGCAAGCGCACGCCACTCAAGGGATGTCATGATGAATGCACGCCGCCTGACCGCCACAGTCCTGTTCTCCGCCGCGGCCGCGACGGCCCTCAGCGCCTGCAAGTCGGAAGGTGAGATCGTTCTGAACTCGGGCGTCGGGATCACCGCTGTGCGCAGCGCCTGCCCGGCCGTCGGGATCCCCGATTACACCGGCGACATCACGCTTTTCGGGCCTGGAGGCGCCAAGACCGCCGACAACATCGACGTCACCGCGACAATGACGCAGGTGCGCGCGCAGTGCGGCGAAGGCACCGACAAGGTGACCAGCCAGGTCAACTTCCTCGTGCGCGCCCAGCGCAGCGACACGAACGGCGCACGTAGCGTGACGCTCCCCTACTTCGTGAGCGTGCTGCAGGGCGGCAACTCGGTGGTGAGCAAGCGAATCGGTCAGGTGACGCTCCAGTTCGCCGACGGCGAAGCGCGCGCCGAGGCCACCGCGAACGGCTCGGCCTTCATCGACCGCGGCGCGGCCACGCTGCCCCCCGAAGTGCGTGACCGCATCACCGCCAAGCGCCGCCCGGGCGACCAGGACGCCGCGCTCGATCCGCTCGCCGATCCGACCGTGCGCGCCGCCGTGACCCGCGCGACCTTCGAGGTGCTCGTCGGCTTCCAGCTCAACGATGAGCAGATCGCGTACAACGCGACGCGCTGAGCGCAGTCGGTTCTTGAAAAAGGGCGCGGCGGACTTTGGTCTGCGGCGCCCTTTTTCGTGGAAGAAGAAGGTAATGATTCAAGGGGTTATTACCCCTTGACCCCGGCACCGTCCTGGACAGCTTGTGCCTTGGCTGGAGTGCGCGAAGCGTGAGGTTGGGGCCAGAAAATAGAGGGGCAAAGCCCCTCAATCCGCATTCCCCTATCCCCCTCGAGCCACGACACCCGGCACACCTGCGCTCGACAGTTCGGGGAGCCCGAGGGCGATGGCCCTCGGAAATTCCCTGTTCTTCAATCCTCTTTCCCACGCACCGCCGCAATGCGCGACCGCGCGGCCTGGGCGATGGTCTTGCGGCTGGTGCGTTCCTCGCGCGTCAGGGCGGGGAGGACGTGGATGGTCACCGGGATCGGGCGCGCGCGCGCGAGGATGCGCAGCGCGTTGCCAAGGCCCGGTTCGTCTCCCACCCAGGCGACCTTTTCGGGCTGCGGACCGTAGTCGAGCCAGACCGGGTGGATCGCGACGTGGGCCAGGTCGCTTTCGAGCGGGGAGAGCAGCGAGGACTTGAACGGGAGCAGGCCGCGCCCGTCGCTCGTCGTGCCTTCGGGGAAGAGGGTGAGGCTGCCGGTCTCGGCAAGGGCGGTGCGCACCTGCTGGGCCTGCTGCGCGACCGAGCGGCGGTCGTGGCGGGCGATGAAGACGGTGTCGTTCATCTCGCACAGGCGCCGTAAGGGGGCGAAGACGGAGAGGCCGTCGTGGGCCACGAAGGCGCAGCCCGTCGTGCCGGCAAGGGCGGGAATATCCAGCCATGACATATGGTTGGAGAGGAAGATCGCGGTCTCGCCCCGACCCGGCAAGGTCCCCTTCACGCGCAGGCGCAGCCCCGCGATGGCGCCCAGCGTGCGCAGGAAGAGGGGCGGTGCGGGATTGTGGCGCGTGAACAGCGCGAAGACGTAATAGGCGGCCACCGCGACGATCAGGCTGACAAGAAGCGCCCCGATACGCAGGGCGATCAGCGGCCAGCCCAGCACGGGCGGACGGGGCCAGCGAGCGCCCGGCTCGGTGTCGTGTGAGGGCGAGGTCACGGGCTCAGCGGCCCGGGCCGCGCGGCTGGCCGGGTGGGCCGGCGCGCGCGGGAAAAGGGAGCAAAGGCTGGGGTATCAGCCCTCGTCACGGTCGAGCTTGACGCCGAACAGTTCCATGCGGTGATCGACGAGGCGGAAGCCCAGCTTCTCGGCAATCTGCTTCTGGAGGGCTTCGAGTTCGGGGTCGACGAATTCGACCACGGCGCCGGTTTCAACGTCGATCATGTGGTCGTGATGGGCTTCGGGGGCAGCCTCGTAGCGGGCGCGTCCATCACCAAAGTCGTGGCGGTCGAGAATGCCCGCTTCCTCGAACAGGCGCACGGTGCGGTAGACCGTGGCGATCGAGATGCCCGGATCGATCGCGGTGGCGCGTTCGTGCAGCTTCTCGACGTCGGGGTGGTCGGTGCTTTCGGACAGTACCTTGGCGATCACGCGCCGCTGTTCGGTAATCCGCAGGCCACGCTCGGCGCAAAGGGCTTCAATGTCGATGGGCTGGCTCACGTCTGACCTGTCTTATTCAAAAGGAAACACCGGCCACAGGGGGCCGGTGTCGTCCCGATACCAAAAGAATCGGGAAAGGGGAAAGGGGTATGGCGAACGTTTGCACTGTTCTCGCCCGGTAAGGTCGGGCCGGGCGAGGTGGGGGGGAGCAAGGTCCAGACGTACCCTCTTTTCCGTTGCTGGCGCCTATCAGGCAGCTACCGCCTTGGGCTTGCGGCCACGGCGGGCGTTGGGCTTGCGGCCCAGGCCGATCTTCTTCGCGAGTTCGCGACGCTTTTCGGCGTAGTTGGGGGCGACCATCGGGTAGTCGGCGGGCAGGTTCCAGCGCGCGCGATACTCTTCCGGGGTCATGTTGTAGTGCGTCATGAGGTGGCGCTTGAGCATCTTCAGCTTCTTGCCGTCTTCAAGGCAGACGATGTAGTCGGGCTTGATCGAGGCGCGAACCGAAACGGCGGGCTCGGGCTTTTCTTCTTCCACGGCAGCGGTGCCGCCAAGACCGGCAAGTGCGCCGTAAACATTGTTGATCAGCGAGGGGAGATCATCGACCGTTACGCTGTTGTTGCTGACGTGGGCGGCAACAATGTCGGAAGTGAGGGTGATGAGCGTTTCGCTCATGTCGGGCTGAACAGTTTCCATTATATTTTCCTCTATAGCGACCTTGAGGCATTCATTCGTTGGCCGACACATCTGTGACTTGCCGAGAGATGCAATGGATCAAACGAGCCAATGTTTCAAGTAGTATCGTAAGTTGTTTTGGTCTTCCTGCTGCCAAAATGGATGGAAACCTTGAATCCGGCCAATTTAAAATCAGAGGTCGCGCGCGAATGTAATCGCGTTGACGCGCTCTCCCGACAGTAGGCGGTAGTAGTCGGGCCGTTCGCCGATCTGGTAGAAGCCGAATGCGCTGTAAAGAGATTCGGCAGGGTTTCCCTTTCGCATTTCCAGCAACAGCCGTTGCGCACCACGATGTTTAGCGGAATCGCTAAGTAATTCGAGGAGGATCTTGCCGAGGCCTTTTTTGCGTTCCTGCGGAATTACGGCCAGGAGGAGAAGTTCTTCTTCAGCGAAGCCATGGCGTGAGAGCGTGAACCCAGCCGCAGGGGTCTCTGCACTAGGGGCATTCCCGTGGGCGTCGACAAGGCTGTAGTACGTATGTCCAAAAAGTAACGCGTCTTCGACTTGGCGCCGGGTCCAGGCTTCCCCGTATAAAGGGTCGAAGGCCGCGGTCATGACTTCCATCAACTTGTCGAGGTCTTCGGTCATGGGATCCTGCTGCCGGGGACTACTTGTGTTCAAGAGTGCGCAGACTAGCCGGGCATCTTGCCGCCGGGCAAGCGTGCATCGGGCGCACGGCCGTAAAGTGGGCTGATGTCGGGCGTGAGGTGGGCGGTGGGAAGGGCCGCGAAGGCGCGCGCATCGGGGAGCAGGGGCTGCGCCGTGCCGTGGCCGCGCGCTGTGACGAGGGCTTCGGCCTCGTTGCCGGTAATGCGCTGGGCGGTGAGGGCCTGGGCGGCCGCATCGGGTTTGAGCGAGGCGAGCGGCGCCGTGCTGGCGCCCGCGGCATCGAAGCTCTCGACGAACCATTCGCCGTGTCCGCCGGTCATGGCGACGTCCACCGGGCCTTCACCGAAGGCCTCGCGCGCCATGGCCGCGACCAGGGCGAGGGTGGGATAGCCCACGATCTCGGCCCCCCAGGCCAGCGCCAAGGCGCGCGCGGCGGCAAGCCCCACGCGCACGCCTGTAAAGCTGCCCGGGCCCAGCGCAACCGCGATGCGGTCGGCCTTCCCGCGTTCGGGCAGGGCCGCGATCATCGGCACCAGCGCCTCGGCGTGGCCGCGCCCAAGGACGCGGAACGTCCCCCCGATCAGATTACTGCCCTCCAGCAGCGCGACCGAACAGGCCGCCGTGGCGCTGTCGATGACGAGGGTGCGCGCCGGGTTGGCGGCAGGCGACGGGGAGGGCGAGGGCGACACGCGGGCGGGCTGACTTTGTTGTTGTCGGGGAAAGGTGGGAAGGGGCGGCCGATCAGGCCGCGCGCACCTCGCTCACTTCGGGCACGTAGTGCTTGAGCAGGCTTTCGATGCCGTGCTTGAGCGTCGCGCTCGAGGACGGGCAGCCCGAGCAGGCGCCCTGCATCGAGAGGTAGACCACGCCTTCGCGGAAACCCCGGTAGACGATGTCGCCGCCATCGTTGGCGACGGCCGGGCGCACGCGGGTCTCGATCAGGTCCTTGATCTGGTCGATGATGTCGGCATCGGCCGGATCATCGCCCAGGTCCGCATCCTCGCTCTCGGGCGGGACGGCGATGCCGTTGCCGCTCTGGCGGAACAGGGGCGCCTCGGAGACGAAGTGGTCGAGCAGGATCGAGACCACCTGCGGCTTGAGGCCGGGCCACTCGACGCCCGGCGCCGCGGTGACCGAAATGAAGCCGTGGCCGAAGAAGACGCCGGTGACATCGCCGAGGTCAAACAGCGCTTCGGCGAGCGGCGAGGCGGCCGCGTCCTCGGGCGAGGTAAACTCGCGCGTGCCTTCGGCCATGACTTCCCGACCAGGCAGGAACTTGAGCGTGGCGGGGTTGGGAGTCGTTTCGGTTTCAATAAACATGATGCCCGCGATTTAGGCTTTTGGGGCTTTTAATCAAGTCATGCGGCGGCTGCGGGACGTTTTGTCCGGGGCTGACTGCGGCGCAGATTGCGGCCGATCTCAACCAAGTTGCGGGTTATAAAGGTTAAAGGTGATATTTGTGCATGAGCGAAGCAGGTGGGCGCGGCGCTCTATTCACTGGCCCTTAATCCGCCCGCATCCTATAGCCTTGGCAATGACCACTATTTCGCGCGCCGTCAGCTCGCTCGCCTGTCTTGCCTTCCTGCTCCAGGCCCCTGTCTCGTCCGCATCCGCGCAGGAGGCTCCCGCGGCTCCCGCTCCCGCCGAGGGCGCGGTCCCCGAAGCCCCGCCCGCGCCGGTCCTGCAGACGAACGAGGAGGACCCCTGGCTCTACCGCGGCAGCAACATCCCGCACGACAAGGCCTGGCACTTCGGCGAGATGGACAATGGCCTGCGCTATGCGGTGCGCAAGAACGGTGTGCCGCCGGGCCAGGTCTCGATCCGGGTGCGCGTGGATGCCGGTTCGCTCTATGAGACCGACGCCGAGCGCGGCTATGCGCATCTCCTGGAACACATGCTGTTCCGCCAGTCGAAGTACATCCCTTCAGGCCAGGCGATTGCCGCCTTCCAGCGGCTGGGCGCGACCTTCGGGACCGACACCAACGCGGTGACCTCCGCGACGCAGACCGTGTTCAAGCTCGACCTGCCCAACGCGACGCCCACCTCGCTCGACGAGACCTTCAAACTGATGTCGGGCATGGTCACCGCGCCCACGCTTTCGGCCGACAATCTGAAGCAGGATCGCCCGATCGTGCTCGCCGAGATGCGCGAGCGCGGCGGCGCGGCGCTGCGCGTCCAGAACGCGATGCAGGAGACGCTCTATCAGGGCCAGCCGCTCGCCGAACGCCAGCCCATCGGTACGCTGGAATCGCTCAACGCGGCCACCCAGGAGAGCGTGCGCGCGTTCTACAAGCGCTGGTACCGGCCCGACAACGTCACCGTGATCGTCGCGGGCGATGCCGACCCGGCCATGCTGGAAAGCTATGTGCGCAAGTGGTTCGACGACTGGCAGGCCAAGGGCGCGAAGGCCAAGGCTCCCAGCTTTGGCGAACCCGCCGCGCCCAAGGGTTTTGCCGGCAACAACCGCGAACTCGCGCCCGTGGGCGAGACCCGCGTGCTGGTCGAGCCCGATTTGCCGCCCTCGCTGCTTGTCGCAACGCTGCGGCCCTGGAACCAGGTCGTCGACAATATCCCCTACAACCAGGGGCTGATGACCGACGCGATTGCCCAGGCGATCATCAACCGGCGCCTCGAAACCCGCGCGCGCGCCGGGGGCAGCTTCCTCTCGGCCTCGGTCAACACCGACAAGATCTCGCGCAGCGCGGACGTCACCTTCATGTCGGTCACGCCGCTGGGCGATGACTGGAAGGAGGCGCTGGAGGACGTGCGCGGCGTGATTGCCGATGCCATGACCCGCGCGCCCACGCAGGAGGAGATCGACCGCGAGGTGGCCGAGCTCGACGTCGCCTTCCAGGTCCCGGTCGAGCAGGAGCGCATCCTGCCCGGCTCCCAGCTGGCCGATGATCTCGTCAACGCGCTCGACATCCGCGAGACGGTCGCCTCGCCCAAGGACGTGCTGCGCATCTTCCGCGAATCGCGCCATCTTTTCACGCCGCAAGCGGTGCTCGACCACACCCGCGGCCTGTTCGCGGGGACCGTGACGCGCGCGCTCTTCACCACGCAGGAAGAGGGCAAGGTCACTGCCAGCGCCCTTCGCGAAGCGCTCATCGCGCCGGTCGAGCCCGACGCCACCGCGCGCCGGGTCACCAACGCCGAGCCGGTCTCCTTCGACACGCTGCCCGCCATCGGCACACCGGCGGCCCCCATCGCCGACCAGCCCACCGGCCTTCTCGACATCGAGGAACTGACCTTTGCCAATGGCGTCAAGGCGCTGCTCTGGCCGGTCGCCGAGGAGCCGGGCCGCGTGGTTGCCAAGGTGCGCTTCGGGGGTGGCACGCGCTCGATCGCGCCCGAGGACGCGCCCTACCTGACGCTGGGCGAATACGCGCTGGTGGGATCGGGCCTGGCGACGCTGGGGCTCGATGATCTCGACGTGATCTCGACGGGCCGCAAGATGGGCTTCGAGTTCACCGTCGATGACGCGGCCTTCCAGCTCAAGGCCGAGACCCGCCCGCAGGACCTGGAGGACCAGCTCTACCTCTTCGCGGCCAAGCTCGACCTGCCGCGCTGGGACGAGAACCCGCTGCGCCGCGCCAAGGCCGCGGCCAAGATCCAGTACGATACTTTCGCCACCTCGCCGCAGGGTATCCTCAGCCGCGACCTGGCCTATTACCAGCACGGCAAGGACGCGCGCTTTGCCACGCCCACGCCCGCCGAGATCGACAAGGCAACGCCCGAGGGCTTCCAGCGGGTGTGGTCCAAGGCGCTCGCCGAAGGGCCGGTCGAAGTGCAGATCTACGGGGACTTCGACAAGGCGGCCGCGATTGGCGCGCTGGAGAAGACCTTTGGCGCGCTGAAGCCGCGCGAGGACGCGCGCAGCACTGCGACCACGCCCGATATCGCGGCAGCCCAGCCCAGCACCACGCCGGTGGTCCTGCACCACCATGGCGATCCCGACCAGGCCGCCGCCGTGCTGTCCTGGCCGACCGGCGGGGGCACGCTGGAAATCCGCGAATCGCGCCAGCTCGAAATCCTCACCCAGCTCTTCACCAACCGCCTGATCGATGCGGTGCGCGAGAAGCTGGGCGTGGCCTATTCGCCCTATGTCTATTCGACCTGGCCGGTCGATCTCCAGGCGGGCGGGGCGATCACGGCGGTGGCGCAGGTCGATCCCAAGTCGGTCGACGTCTTCTACCAGACCGCCGAGGAGATCGCGCAGGACCTCATCGCCAACCCGCCGACGGCCGACGAGCTGGCCCGCGTCACCGAACCGCTGCGCCAGCAGGTGACGCGCGCGGCGTCCAGCACCTCGTTCTTCATGAACCAGCTGGAGGGCGCGAGCCGCGATCCTGCGCGCTTCGGCTCGGTGCGCTCGGTGCTGATCGACTTTACCCGGACCACCCCGGCCGAGATGCAGGCGCTCGCCGCCAAGTATCTGGGCGAAGGCAATTCCTGGCGGCTCGAGGTCATCCCCGAGGAGGGGAGCGGCGGCAAGGTCGCGGCGAAGTAACCGCGCAGCGGTGTCGTGGCAGGGCTTTTTCAAGAACCCTGCTGCGCAACCGATTAGCGGTTTTGGGCAAAGCTTCTTTGCAAAAATTGCGGGCAGAGGCTATGGGGCCCGCCTTGCCGAGGCTTCGTGCAAGGTATCCGGGCGCCCGTGGCGTCCCGGCAGCAACGGCCCGGGAGAGGGCCGCATTTCAGGAGTGAACGACGTGGCGAGCAATTGGACCCCGGATGGCTGGAAGGCGCAGGAAGCGCGCCACCTTCCGGTATATGGCGACGAGACCAAGCTGAACGAGGTCGAGGCGACCCTGGCAAAGTTTCCGCCGCTGGTCTTTGCGGGCGAAGCGCGCGAACTGAAGAAGGACCTCGCCGAAGTGGCCGAGGGCCGCGGTTTCCTGCTCCAGGGCGGGGACTGCGCGGAGAGCTTTGCCGAGTTCCACCCCGACAACATCCGCGACACCTTCCGTGTCCTGCTGCAGATGGCCGTCGTGCTGACGTTCGCCAGCAAGCAGCCGGTAGTGAAGGTCGGGCGCATGGCCGGGCAGTTCGCCAAGCCGCGCTCCTCGCCGACCGAGATGGTGGGCGGCGTCGAGATGCCCAGCTACTTCGGCGACATCATTAACGGGATCGAGGGCAACGCCGATGCGCGCCGCAACGATCCCGAACGCATGGTCCAGGCCTATGGCCAGTCGGCCGCGACGCTGAACCTGCTGCGCGCCTTCGCGACCGGCGGCTATGCCAACCTCAGCCAGGTCCACAAGTGGACGATGGAGCACATCGACCGCAGCCCCTGGGGTGAGAAGTTTGCCGAGATGGCCGACCGCATCGGCGAGGCGCTCGACTTCATGTCGGCCTGCGGTGTCGATCCCACGACCGTCCCGCAGCTGCAGGGCACCCAGTTCTACACCAGCCACGAAGCGCTGCTGCTCCCCTACGAGCAGGCGCTGACCCGCCGCGATTCGCTGACCGGCGGCTGGTACGATTGCTCCGCGCACATGCTGTGGATCGGCGACCGCACCCGCTTCGAGGGCTCGGCCCACGTCGAGTTCCTGCGCGGTGTCGAGAACCCCATCGGCATGAAGTGCGGTCCGAGCCTGGAGCCCGACGCGCTCCTCAAGATGCTCGACACGCTCAACCCCAACCGCGAGCCGGGCCGCATGACCCTCATCAGCCGTTTCGGCCACGAGAAGGTCGAGGCGGGCCTCCCCAGGCTGGTGCGCGCGGTGAAGGCCGAAGGGCACCCGGTGGTGTGGTCGTGCGATCCCATGCACGGCAACGTCATCAAGACCGATTCGGGGCTGAAGACGCGTCCCTACGACCGCATCCTCTCCGAAGTGCGCGGCTTCTTCGCGGTCCACCGGGCCGAAGGCACGCACGCGGGCGGCATCCACGTCGAGATGACCGGCCAGGACGTGACCGAGTGTACGGGCGGCGCCATCGCCATCACCGACGAGCGGCTGGGCGATCGCTACCACACGCACTGCGACCCCCGCCTCAACGGCGCGCAGTCGATCGAACTGGCCTTCGAGATGGCAGACCTGCTCAACCTCGAAGCCAACGCGCAGCATCAGGCCGCAGCCTGATCCGCACGTCCGTCCGCTGAGTACACCAAAGGGCAGGGACCGCCGATGTGCGGTTCCTGCCCTTCGTGTGTGCCGGATCGGGGCGGGGAAGTACCTGTTCCAGGGCCCGCGATCCTGCACGTGCAGTAAAAGTATTGTCCGAGGGCCATCGCCCTCGGGCTCCCCAAACCGGGCGACCTCACCTTTCACGCGCCACGGGGCGAGCGGAAGGCGACGTTGCCCATTTTGGGGTCCAAGGGGCGATGGCCCCTTGAATCCTCTCTTTTCTACTGCCCCACGCGCAGCGTGGCCGTATCGAGCGCGGCGAGGCGCTCGGGGTTGCCGCGTGCGGCCATGCGCATGTCCATCAGAGCGTCGCGGTCCGCGTGGGCGCGGGCAAGCGAGGTCACGCGGCAGTCGCGCATCTGCGCCATGTCCTGCAGTTCGCGCAGGTCCGGCGCGCCGCACACGCTCTTCACCGCGCGCACGAGGCGCAGGTCGAGCGCGTCGCGCCCGCTGGCGCTGTCGAGATCAAGGTCGCTGTAGCGCACGGCAATGGTCGGTCGGTCGTCCCAGACGTGCTTTTGCACGACCACTTCGTTGGACGCCGAGGCGGCGCTTCCCAGCAGCACGCAGCCGAGCGTGCAGGCGGCGATGGTAAGCCTGTTCATGGTACTTCTCCTCTACGGTGCGCAGCCCATGGGGAGCCGCGCTGGACGCAGGTAGAGGCATGTGCGGACACGGTGTCCGCACCGGGCAATCGGCCCGTTTCGCGTTCGAATTTTAGGCGTGGGGGACGGGCTGCGTCACTGGGCAGCAAGCTCTCACGAAGGGTGTTGCGTTTCGGTGCGTGCCTGATTGTCAATCAGGCGCTGAGTCGGCGATCGGGATGCCTGACGGGATGCCAGAGCATCGGGAAGTTCGTCCGGTTTATCGCAACTTATGATTGCGGCGACCTCTCCCTGCGGTAATTTTGGATTATACGCCTCTCTCACTGTGAAACAAAGTGTTTCATTGGGACGCTGGTGCGGACTGCCCTCAGGACGCGACGAAACGCGGCCTGTATCTCTGTTTTTACGTGGTTTTACGCAGAGAACAGGCGAGCGAAAGACTCTATTCAAGGGGCCATCGCCCCTTGGACCCCGAAACGGGCGACCTCACCTTTCTCGAACCACGTCGCGCGCGCAAGGGGAGGTGGACGGTATGGGGAGCCCGAGGGCGATGGCCCTCGGATTCATGTGTTCGTCCTATTCCTGTCGCGGCCGGATCAGCCCCCGCAGCGGCTGTAGTAGCCTTGGCGGCAGGCGCGCACGTCGCGTTCCCAGGCGGCGCGGTCGGCCTCGTAGTCCTGGCGGGCGCGGGCGTAGCTGCGGCGGTCGTCCTCGTAGGCGCGCCTATCCGCGTCGTAGGCGCGGGCGCTGTAATCCTCGTAGTCGCGGCGGTCGGCCTCGGCGGCAGCCCAGGCGTCCCAGCCTTGTGCGTAGCGGGCATCGCGGCGCGCGACGTAGGCGGCCTGTTCGCGGTTGAGGCGGCGGATCTCGGCGGCGTCGGCCTCGCGCGCGGCGCGTGAGCGCATCCCGGGATCGCGCGGATCGTCGGCGAGCGCTGGCGTTGTGGTGACGGCGATGGCCAGCGCGGTGAGCGCGGCGGCGCGTGTGATACCCCTCATCGTATGTCCCTCAAGTCCCTGTATGTCCCGTGGAGCCTTGCTAGGCGCGACGAGCACACGATTGCAAAGGTCTTGCGACGAAGCGAGCCGCCATCCAGCGCAGCTCCGGAACGGGTGGCCGTAGTGCGTGCCGCGACCGTAAAATGTCCTTAAATCTCAAGATCACGTCCCGCCGTTACGGCCTTTGTCATCTTAAATTCTTTGACACAACTTCGCCGGAAGTCGCATTTTCAGGGCCTGTCGAGCCGTCGGGAGACATCGTCATGAACATCGTCGAGCTGCAATCGGCCGTGGGCGCGAAGCCCGACGGGATCTGGGGCCCCAAGTCGCGCGCGGCGCTGCTGAACGCCTTCACCAATACCGAGGCCCCTGCCATCACCGATGCGGAAGAGGCCGAACTGGCCGAGCGCCTCCACGTCAGCGTGAAACAGCTGCGCGCGGTGGCGCAGGTGGAATCCTCGGGCGGCGGGTTCGATCGGCAGGGGCGCCCCAAGATCCTCTACGAGCGGCACAAGTTCCACAAGTACACCGGCGGGCGCTGGTCGGTCGCGGCCTTCAGCAACCCGCGCTACGGTGGCTACAGCGAAAGCAGCTGGGACAAGCTGGCGGGCGCGATCGTGACCGGTGATGTCGATGCCGCGTTCATGGCCTGCTCCTGGGGCAAGTTCCAGGTGCTGGGGCAGTGGTGGGACGAGTTCGGCTTTGCCAGCCCCTTCGCCTTTGCCTTCAGCACGGTCGCCTCCGAGCTCAAGCACTACGAACTGCTGGCCCATTACGTCGAATACAACGAGCTGAACGACGAAATGGCCGCGCTCTCCACCGACCCGGAGGACTGCCGCGCCTTCGCGCGCGCCTACAACGGCGGCGCCTACGCCCGGCTGGGCTACCACACCAAGCTCGCCGCCGCGATGCGGTGAGGGCGCGTAAGGAATGAGTCTTTTCAAGGGGCCATCGCCCCTTGGACCCCGGAACTGGCTTGCCTCACCTTTCTCGAACCACGTCGCGCGCGGGAGGTGAGCCAGACAGTTCGGGGAGCCCGAGGGCAATGGCCCTCGGAAATCCTCTTCTTGCCTGCTTCGGCGATCTTCAAAGGCTTACTGTCGGGCCGTTTGACGCAAGCGCATCGCATCGGGTATTCCCGATGGGTTGCCGCCGCAGGCTCCCTGCGATGCGGCCAGTCCCACCGTTGGAGCTGTTCCCCTTCATGTCCGAATACCGTTATCTGCGCGATCTTCCCGAGCCTGACAGCCTGCCCGCGCTGCGCCCCGAATACGCGCACGCGCGCCCCGCGCTGGGGCTGGGCGAGCTGGACCCGCCCCCGCGTATCCTGCTCCTCTACGGGTCGCTGCGCGAACGCTCCTACTCGCGCCTTGCGGTCGAGGAGGCGGCGCGCCTCCTGCAATACTTCGGCTGCGAGACGCGCATCTTCGACCCGCGCGACCTGCCGCTCCCCGACCAGGTGCCGGGCGATGATCACCCGGCCGTCCACGAACTGCGCGAACATGCGCTGTGGTCCGAGGCGCAGGTCTGGTGCAGCCCGGAGCGCCACGGCCAGATCACCGGTATCATGAAGACCCAGATCGACCATCTGCCGCTGGCGCTGAAGGGCCTGCGCCCCACGCAAGGGCGCGCGCTGGCCGTCATGCAGGTCAGCGCAGGCTCGCAATCGTTCAACTCGATCAACACCTTGCGCGTGCTGGGGCGCTGGATGCGGATGTTCACCATCCCCAACCAGTCCTCGGTCGCCAAGGCCTACGAGGAGTTCGACGAGGCGGGCCGGATGACCCCGTCGAGCTACTACGACCGCATCGTCGATGTCATGGAGGAACTGGTGCGCTTCACCGTCCTCCTGCGCCCTCACGCCGACCAGCTTGTCGACCGCTACTCGGAGCGCAAGGACAAGGATCAACCGGTCGAAACGCATGTCGAGAAGGCCGGGTTGGCCTGAGGCAGGGAATAAAGAAATTCAGTCCGAGGGCCATCGCCCTCGGGCTCCCCATACCGTCAACCTCACGTCCCGCGCGCACCGTGGCGCGAGAAAGGTGAGGTCGCCCGTTATGGGGTCAAGGGGCGATGGCCCCTTGAAAAAGGACTTCCTTCTTCGCGGTTAGCCGTTGGACGGGTGGACAATTTCATCTTGCTGTCCTTTCTGGCTCAAGGTAACCTTGCTCAGTATTCGGGGTGGGCCTCGATCCGAAGGAGACATGCGATGCTGCGTATTTCTGTTCTGACCCTTGCCATGGCCGGCGTGGCCGGGCTTTGCGCTCCGGCGCAGGCGAGCGAGACCGAAGGCCCCAACGCGAAAATGCTGCGCGAGGTCGCCCGCTACAACGCGTCGGCCTCCGAAGAGGACCAGCTCACCTGCCGCACCATCGCGCGCGAGGTGCTCTCGACCCGGCCGGGGCTGACCTGCGGGACGAAGGTCCAGTGGCAGGCCTATGCCAACCACCAGCAGTGGCGCCGCGGTCTTCAGGCCGAGGCCATGGGCGTGCGCCGCGGCACCTGAACCGCCGGGTTTTCGGGCACGTTCCAGGCCCGATGCTGCGCACGCGGGGGAACCGCAGGGCCCTCAAGGCATTGCGCTTGGGGCCCGCGGACATATCTAGGGGGCCAATCTGCGCGCCGGGCGCTTGAACGGCGCGAACAAATCTGGAACATAGGCCCCCATGAGTCTGACCCACATCACCGTGCGCGGTGCGCGCGAGCATAACCTCAAGGGCTTCGATATCGCGCTGCCGCGCGACAAGCTGATCGTCATCACCGGGCTTTCGGGGTCGGGCAAGTCGAGCCTCGCCTTCGACACGATCTACGCCGAAGGCCAGCGCCGCTATGTCGAGAGCCTCTCGGCCTACGCGCGCCAGTTCCTCGAGATGATGCAGAAGCCCGATGTGGAGCACATCGACGGCCTCAGCCCCGCCATTTCCATCGAGCAGAAGACGACGAGCCGCAACCCGCGCTCGACCGTCGCTACCGTGACCGAGATCTGGGACTACATGCGCCTGCTCTGGGCGCGCGTGGGTGTGCCCTATTCGCCCGCGACCGGCCTTCCCATCGAGGCGCAGACCGTCTCCAACATGGTCGACAGGGTGATGGAACTGCCCGAGGGCACGCGCCTCTACCTGCTGGCCCCTGTCGTGCGCGGCCGCAAGGGCGAGTACCGCAAGGAACTGGCCGAGTGGCAGAAGTCGGGCTTTACCCGCGTGCGCATCGATGGCGAGCTCTACCCCATCGAGGACGCGCCCGCGCTCGACAAGAAGTACAAGCACGACATCGAGGTCGTGGTGGACCGCATCGCGGTCAAGGACGGCATCCAGACGCGTCTGGCCGACAGCTTCGAGCAGGCGCTCAAGTTGGCCGAGGGGCTTGCCTATGTCGATCTCGCCGATGGCGTCGTGCCGGGGCGCGAGGACGAGGCCGAGGCTGCGAAGGGCGCCAAGGGCAAGAAGAACCTGAAGGGCGCAGGCCTTCCGGCCAACCGCATCGTCTTTTCGGAAAAGTTCGCCTGTCCGGTCTCGGGCTTCACGATTGAAGAGATCGAGCCGCGCCTGTTCTCCTTCAACGCGCCGCAGGGCGCGTGCCCGGCCTGCGACGGTCTGGGCGAAAAGATGGAGTTCGACCCCCAGCTCGTCGTGCCCAACGAGGGGCTGACGCTCAAGCAGGGCGCGCTCGTGCCCTGGGCCAAGTCGAACCCGCCCTCGCCCTATTACATGCAGGTGCTGGGCAGCCTGGCCGACCACTTCGGCTTCGATCTCACCACCCCCTGGCAGGACCTGCCGACCGAGGTGCGCATCGTCATTCTCTACGGCACGGCCGGTTCCCCGGTGCCGCTGACCTTCAAGGACGGGCGCAAGGAATACACCGTCACCAAGCCCTTCGAGGGCGTGATCGGCAACCTCAACCGCCGCCTGGTCCAGACCGACAGCGCGCTGATGCGCGAGGAGCTCCAGCGCTTCCAGACCGCGCAGCCCTGCGAGGTGTGCGACGGCAAGCGCCTCAAGCCCGAGGCGCTGTGCGTGCGCCTCGCGCAAAGCGACATCGCCGACGCCGCGCGGCTTTCGGTGGCGGATGCCTTCGCCTGGTTCGGGAGCCTCGAAGGCAAGCTCACCGACCAGCAGGCGCAGATCGCCAAGGCCATCCTGAAAGAGATCAACGAGCGCCTGGGCTTCCTCAACAACGTCGGGCTCGACTACCTCAACCTCGACCGCACGTCGGGTACGCTTTCGGGCGGTGAGAGCCAGCGCATTCGCCTTGCCAGCCAGATCGGTTCGGGGCTTTCGGGCGTGCTCTACGTGCTGGACGAGCCCTCCATCGGCCTGCACCAGCGCGACAACGACCGCCTGCTGGAAACCCTGAAGCGCTTGCGGGACCTTGGCAACACGGTGATCGTCGTCGAGCATGACGAGGACGCGATCCGCGCGGCGGACTACGTGGTGGACCTGGGCCCCGGCGCGGGCGTCCACGGCGGCGAGATCGTCGCCGAGGGCACCTTGAAGCAGGTGCTCAAGAGCAAGACCAGCCTTACCGCGCAGTACCTCACCGGCGAACGCAAGATCGAGGTCCCGGCCACGCGCCGCAAGGGCAACGGCAAGTCGGTGACGGTCGAGAACGCGCGGGCGAACAACCTGAAGGGCGTCACCGCGCAGTTTCCGCTGGGTACCTTCTGCTGCGTGACCGGCGTCTCGGGCTCGGGCAAGTCCTCGCTCACCATCGACACGCTGCAGGCGGGCGCGAGCCGTACCCTCAACGGCGCGCGCGTGATCGCGGGGCCCCACGATGCGATCCGCGGGCTCGAAGCCTGCGACAAGGTGATCGAGATCGACCAGTCCCCGATCGGGCGCACCCCGCGCTCGAACCCGGCGACCTACACCGGCGCCTTCACCCAGATCCGCGACTGGTTTGCCGGGCTCCCCGAATCCGAAGCGCGCGGCTACAAGCCCGGGCGCTTCAGCTTCAACGTCAAGGGCGGGCGCTGCGAGGCGTGCCATGGCGATGGCCTCATCAAGATCGAGATGCACTTCCTCCCCGACGTCTACGTCACCTGCGAGGAATGCGACGGCAAGCGCTACAACCGCGAGACGCTGGAGGTGAAGTTCAAGGGCCACTCGATCGCCGACGTGCTCGACATGACGATCGAGGACGCGGTCGAGTTCTTCAAGGCGGTCCCGCCGATCCGCGACAAGATGCAGATGCTGTGCGAGGTGGGCCTTGGCTACATCAAGGTTGGCCAGCAGGCGACGACGCTCTCGGGCGGTGAGGCGCAGCGCGTCAAGCTCGCCAAGGAACTGGCGCGCCGCTCGACCGGGCAGACGCTCTATATCCTCGATGAGCCGACCACGGGCCTCCACTTCGAGGACGTGCGCAAGCTTCTGGAAGTGCTGCATCGCCTCGTCGAGCAGGGCAACTCGGTCGTTGTCATCGAACACAACCTTGATGTCATCAAGACCGCCGACTGGCTGATTGACCTGGGTCCCGAAGGCGGCGTGCGCGGGGGCGAGATCGTCGCGACCGGAACGCCCGAGGACGTGGTAAAGAACGAACGCTCCTTCACCGGGCACTACCTCAAGCCCCTGCTGGAAGCGTAAGGCAGAAAGGGGATGATTCCGAGGGCCATTGCCCTCGGGCTCCCCAAACTGTCGAGTTCACGTCCCGCGCGCCACGTGGCGCCAGGAAGGTGAGGTTGCCCGTTTTGGGGTCAAGGGGCGATGGCCCCTTGAATCTCTCCTCCCCCCTTCCTCAGCGCTTTCCGAAGAGGCGCGCGAAGAAGCCGGGTTTGCGCGGCGGTGGGGCGTGTTCGGCTTCGGCGGCGACGACCTTGCGGCGGATGGCCGAGCCGTTGGCGTTGGGGTCGTAGGCGGGGAGGGGCACCTTGCGCTGGAGGCTTACGGCGGCGAGCGAGCCGAAGGTGTCGTCGGTCAGCGCGCCCTTTGCGAGGTGGACCATGGCCGCCTCGGTGCCCATGTCGACCGTGCCCGAGATCACCGCGACGCGGCCCGGCAGGCCCTGCACGGCGACTTCGGTGGCGACGGCCTGATGGAAGCGCAGCGCGCGCAGCCAGGCGGCGAGCACGGCCTCGACATAGGCGCGCGGGGCCGGGGCGCCGCCTGCGTCCTCGCGGATGAAGTAGCGGCGCTTGTGGCGCAGCAGCGCGGTGTTGATCGCGGTGAGGCCGTCGATCTCCAGATAGAGCTCGATGTCTTCCTCGCGCTCGGCCCAGGGGGCCTCGTCGGCGGCGCACAGGGCGCGCAGCTCTTCGGGCGAGGTGGCCGAAAAGGCGAAGGCCTCGTCGGTGTAGAGGCCGTGGAGCAGGACGGGGGCGTGGGGGAGGTCCTTTTCGAAGGCAACGTCCAGCTCGTTGGCAAGGCCGATGGTAAGCGCGGTGATCGGGGCACCCTCGTGCATGTCCACGGCATCGACCAGCTCGGCCCAGCCCGAAATCTCCACCGCCGCGCGCGGGGTGGCCAGACACAGCCGCGCCAGATCGGTGTCGAGCGCGGCCAGGTCGGCGGCCAGGACCTCCTCGGCCCGGTCCAGATCCCCCGCCGCAATCCACGCCGCAAGCCCCTGCGTGTAGTCCCGCTCGCCCTCAAGGGTCGCGAAAGCCTCCTGCAACCTGTGAACCACGTGTCATACCCCTTAACCGCGCACACCCTGCGCCTGCGCGCCTGACCGGGGTGTCTATGGCCTAGAGGTCTTTACTTAGTTAACGAGCTTCCGGACTTCGCAATTTTACGAAGTCAGAAGGGGAAAGGATGCGAGGGCCATCGCCCTCGCGCTCCCCGAACTGTCGAGGGCAGGTGTGCCTTTGGTAGGATACTTGCCAACGAACTTGTCGCGATCGCTCGGAGGTGTGCATTCGCAATGATTAGGCTAATGCGATTGCTATTGGTGACACAACGGCCTGCAATGAACTGTCGTCTGCGCAGTTCTCAACCCAGCTGGCGCACATCGACTGCCAAAGTATGTCGCCGCCGATCACAAGTCTGTCAGCTGCTTCTTTGACCCAATCATGGTGGTCGCTCAGAGTCATCGCTGCGTTTAGGGCATCTATGGTTTCTGATGGTCCTCGACTAATTCTAGTGGAAATATCAGGCCAGTCCTTCGTTCTTAAACTTTCGAAGACTACCCGCTCGGGGGCTTCATCTCCAGGAAGGATGCTGCAGCCGGCCGATGGGGATTGATCACCATCCAGAAAAACTACTGAGGAGCGAGGAAAGCGATTCCCCTGCACCATCTGTCCAAGCGCTTCGCCGACAGAAGCAGCTCCGAATGAGACTATTTTAGAACGTGTAAGTAGGTCCCGATCTTGCTTTGCGAGAATTTCTGCAACAAAAGTATCTGCTCTTTTATCTTCTACATAGATATCGCACTCAGGATGCTGCTCTTCATCCATCCTGCTCATTGCGAATTCAGGGCTGACGCCCAAGACTGCAGACTTTCCTTCAACGCCATCCATCAGATATATTCTTGCCTCAGGCGGTATCTCATCCAGGATGTATGGTGAGTGAGTGGTCAATACGATTTGAATTTCATTCAGTCGTGCAACTTCAGCCAAGTCTCTCATTAACCTCCGTTGTGCGCGAGGGTGGAGAGAGGTCTCAATCTCGTCAATCAGCAAAATTCCGTACTTGGGGAAGTCTGCTGCGAGCAACTCAGCGGCAGCGATTTCACCAGCCCCTTGGTGGAAGCCGGAGTATCTCACGCCGTTGACGCTGAGCACTGGAACCGGCTTGTCGATACCAGCATCTGTCGTCGAAATTCCAGCTGTGCTGTAGGATTTTCCAACAATCTTGTTTAGTCTTCCTAATTTGGAATTGTCGAAGCTGTTGGCGGTTTCCTCCTTCACTCCATGTTTAAGAATTCGTGCGTATCCAGTCCTAGCGCTTACTGGCTGAATTCTTCTTAGGTCGATATATTCGACTTTTCGGGATGGGCGTTCGGGGTTTCCGCGCCACCTATTTGTGGGCTTCCTGACAGTCTTTGTTTGAGATTCTTGCCCTTGCCTGTAGGAATAGCGAATTGTTGCGGAGGATATTTTTTCAAATGGAGTGTCAGGGAAAAAATCGGAAGCGTATCGATCTTTTGGTTCGGATTTATAAACAGCCGCAGCCGCCTGCAAGACGGTGCTTTTTCCTGAACCGTTTTCACCAACTATTGCTACAATTGGAAATTGAAAGTCTATTCTTTGTCCGGTCCAGCCTCTAATTCCTGAAATTTCTAGCCAATCTAGCCGTTTAGGCCAGCTTGTCCCTGTTTTCCACTTGTTTTGAAGCTTGCGCATTTCAGAGGAAAGAGGTGCCATCTTCTTAAAGTTCCTTGCTGCTTACCGAACTTAGTTTGTTTAAAAATTATTATTTGTCAATGCCTTGCGATCGGTCTGAGCAGTTAGCTTTCCTACACCCCTGAACATGCGATACATGATCTGGTTCACCCCGGCGCGTTGAGGGTTTCTCCGCGGCGGATTGGCTTTTCGAGAGCATCGGAAGGGTGGACCATGACCGACAGTGTGCAGGCTTTTTCGGGATCGTCGTGTGCGGGGCAGGCGGCGTCGCCGCCTACGCGGTTTGGGCGGGGGTGGATTCCGTGTGACCGGGATATCGGTCTGCCGGGGGAGGGCGCAGCCCTCACGTCTTCCCCTGCGCAGATGGTTGGGGAGCGCGAGGGCGATGGCCCTCGCATTTCCTCCTCTTCTTCTTCTTCTGACACTCTCCAAACTCCCCAAACCGAGCCGAACGGGTGCTGGGACGCGGGCCGCAAGGTTCGGTTCCTGCACGCGCTGGCCGAGCGGGGGGATGTGCGTGGGGCCTGTGCTTTGGTGGGGATGAGTCGCCAGTCGGCCTATGTGCTGCGGCGGCGGGATCGGGTGTTTGCGGCGGGTTGGGCCGGGGCTCTGGTGCTGGCGCGTCAGCATGCCGAGGAGGTGCTGGCCTCGCGCGCTCTGGACGGCGTGGAGGAGAGTGTGTGGTTCCGGGGCGAGCTGGTGGGGGTGCGGCGTCGGTTCGACTCGCGGCTTTTGCTGGCGCACCTGGGGCGGCTCGACCGGCAGGCGGGGGAGGTCCTGGGCGCGGACTCTGTCTCCGATCTGGCGGAGCGGTTCGACGAGGTGCTGGCGCTGGTCTCGGGGCTTAGACCTGAGGCGGACATGGTGGAGGACCGGGCGAACTATGACGCGGTCTCGCCGGTGCTGCCGCGGGGGCGCGAGGACTTCGTGGCGCAGGGCTCGGAAGCGATGTGCCGGGTGGTCGAGGACGAATGGTACGCGGCGCGCGTGTCCTCTGGGGACGAGGAGGCTGATGAGGGTGAGGCGTGCGGGTTTGACTGGCCTGCCGCGCAGGCGCTGTGCGGGGCGCAGTGGGACGGCTGGCGCGCGGCCTCGTGCGGGCGGGTGGATGCGCTGGTGGGCGCGCCTCCGGGCGGCGCGGGGGAGGTGGGTGACAGTGCCCTCTGGAGGGTGTCACGAGTGTCACCTTCGGAGCCCTCGGACGGGGCGGAATCGGGCTTGCGAAAATTTCTGGAAAAAAGTGACGGGGGGCGGGAACGCAATTCGGGGAATGCGGTTATCGCTAGTGAAGGCCGGCGCAGTCAGTCCCCCCCCCACCCCCTCCAGACTGCGCCGGTCCGACCCTTTTGAAGGGCGTCAGGGCAAGCCTCGGGTCGCAGCGAGGTGATGTCAGAGGGGAGAGTGGCTCAGCTTTCCTGAGCGAGGACGGCGAGTTCGACCGTTCCCGAGCCACGGCGCACAATGCCGATTTCGCGTGCGGCCGCTTTCGACAAATCGATAACCCGGTTGCCGTGGTAGGGCCCGCGATCCGTGATGGTGACGACGACGCTTTCGCCGTTGCGCGGATTGGTGACCTGGACCTGCGTGCCGAAGGGCAGGCTGCGGTGGGCGGCGGTCAGTTCCTCGGGATCGAAGATGGTGCCGCTGGCGGTGCGGCGACCGGCGAATTTCAGGCCGTAGTAGCTGGCGACACCCGAACCGATCGATTCAAAGGCGTCTTCCACGATTTCCGGCGTGGCCGGGAGTTCCTGGACAACCGGCTGCGAGATCATGGCAGGTGCGGGCTCTACCGCGGCGACGGCCGCGACAGCTTCGATGGGGGCAGCCCCGGCATCGGCGTGGACGGGCCCGGCGAGCGGGAGCGTGACCGAGGCGGCAATGCCTGCCAGCAATCCGAAGCGTGAAACCTGCAAAACCTACCCCGCTGGGCCGTTGACGATGGAACGGCTTTTACCCGCGAAGCGTCAAGGATGGGACTCCATAAAAAGCGGCCCGTCGCGCGATGGCAACGGGCCGCCCTGAAATTCGGCTAGCTTGCGATGAAAAGATTACCGATCGCGCTGGGCCAGGAGTCGCAGACGCAGCGCGTTGAGCTTGATGAAGCCGGCCGCGTCCTTCTGGTCGTAGGCGCCCGCATCGTCCTCGAAGGTGACGTGGCGCTCGGAGTAGAGCGAGTTCGCCGACTTGCGCCCGACGACCGAAACCGAGCCCTTGTAGAGCTTGAGGCGGACGGTGCCGTCGACCTTTTCCTGGCTGTGGTCGATGGCGGCCTGGAGCATCTCGCGCTCGGGGCAGAACCAGAAGCCGTTGTAGATGAGCTCGGCGTACTTGGGCATGAGCTCGTCCTTGAGGTGGGCCGCGCCGCGGTCGAGCGTGATCTGCTCGATGCCGCGATGGGCCGCGGCGTAGATCGTGCCGCCCGGGGTCTCGTACATGCCGCGCGACTTCATGCCCACGAAGCGGTTCTCGACGAGGTCGAGACGGCCGATGCCGTGCTTGCGGCCAAGCTCGTTGAGCGCGGTCAGCAGGGTGGCGGGCGACATGGCGTCGCCGTTGAGGGCGACGCCGTCACCCTTGGCGAAGTCGATGGTGATGTATTCCGGCGCGTCGGGCGCGTCTTCGGGATTCACCGTGCGCGAGTAGACGTAATCCGGGGTCTCTTCCCAGGGATCCTCGAGGACCTTGCCTTCCGAGGAGGTGTGCAGGAGGTTCGCGTCGGTCGAGAACGGGCTTTCGCCGCGCTTGTCCTTGGGGACCGGGATCTGGTGCTGCTCGGCCCAGGCGATGAGCGCGGTGCGGCTGTTGAGGTCCCATTCGCGCCAGGGGGCGATGACCTTGATCGCGGGATCGAGCGCGTAGGCCGACAGCTCGAAGCGGACCTGGTCGTTGCCCTTGCCGGTCGCGCCGTGGGCGATGGCGTCGGCGCCGGTTTCCTTGGCGATCTCGATGAGACGCTTGGAGATGAGCGGGCGGGCGATCGAGGTGCCCAGCAGGTAGTCACCCTCGTAGCGGGCGTTGGCGCGGAACATCGGGAAGACGAAGTCGCGCACGAATTCCTCGCGCAGGTCGTCGATGTAGATGTTCTCGTCGGGCAGGCCCATGAGCTTGGCCTTGGCGCGCGCAGGCTCGAGCTCCTCGCCCTGGCCAAGGTCAGCCGTGAAGGTCACGACTTCGCAGTTGTAGGTGACCTGAAGCCACTTCAGGATGACGCTGGTGTCGAGACCGCCCGAATAGGCGAGAACGACCTTCTTGATGTCGGACATGGGTGCCGTGTTCTCCGCGAGAAAATGCGCTTCTTCGGGACGCGCGCCTAACAGCACCCGCCGAAGTGTGCAACGGTGAGCTGCGCAATGGTGTTGCGCAGCTCACCGCGGGAACGGCTTTGCCCGCTCAGCGGCGACGAAGCGCGCTTTCGGCGGCGCCCATGTAGTCGCGGGTCAGCGGCAGTGTGCGGCGAAGGCGGGTGTACTGGATCTGGTAGTTGCACATCGACCCGCTCTCGAAGGCGGCGGTGGCCCCGGCCAGGTAGAAGATCCACATGCGGTAGAAGCGCTCATCCATCAGGGCGATGATGGCATCCTTGTTCGCAACGCAGCGCTTGTACCACTCACGCAGGGTGAAGGCGTAGTGCAGGCGCAGGTTCTCGACGTCGGAGGCGATCAGGCGGAACTTCTCGCTGGCCGCGACGGTCTCGCTCAGCGCCGGGATATAGCCGCCGGGGAAGATGTACTTGCGGGTGAAGGCGTCGGTGGTGCCGGGGCCGCCCATGCGGCCGATGGTGTGGAGCAGCATCACGCCCTCGTCGGTGAGGAGTTCGGCGGTGGACTTGAAGAACTGCTTGAACTGGGCTTGGCCGACGTGTTCGAACATGCCGACCGAGACGATCCGGTCGAACTTGTCGCCGCGCTTGGGCATGGCGCGGTAGTCGACGAGCTCGAAGGTGACCTTGTCGCTGACGCCAGCTTCTTCGGCGCGGATCTTGGCGAGTTCGATCTGCTCTTCGCTGAGCGTGATGCCATGGACCTTCACGTCATAATGCTTGGCGAGGTAGATCGCCATGCCGCCCCAGCCGCAGCCGATGTCGAGGACGCGCTGGCCCGGCTCGATCGCCAGCTTGGCTGCGATATGGGCCAGCTTGGCCGTCTGCGCCTGTTCCAGCGTCATGCCGTCCTCGGGCCAGTAGGCGCACGAATACTGCATGTGCTCGAGATCGAGGAAGAGTTTGTAGAGCTCGTTGCCGATGTCGTAATGGTGGGCAATGTTCTTCTTGGCGCTGGTGGCCCGGTTGATCCCGTCGATGAGGGTGACAGCCTTGTCGGTGGCAAGCTTGAGCGGGGTCTTCTCCTTGACCTCGCCGCCGCGATCCCACGGCGCGTTCTGGCGCAGGAGCTGGACGAGCTCCATGATGTCGCCCTCTTCAAGAACGAGTTGGCCGTCCATGTAGGCTTCGGCTGCGCCGATGCGCGGGTCGGTCAGGATGCGGCGCTCACCGGCCTTGTCGGTAAAGCGCACGCGGACGTTGGGATAGCCTTCGGTCGGCGTGCCGAACCGGGTCTTCGAGCCATCGGGACGCGAGACTTCGAGGGTGCCGTGGCGCACGCCACTTTCGAGGAACTTGTCTAGAATGGCCATCGTATCCAGTCGTCACTAGTTTGAAAAAGAAGAATTGGGGGGGCAGATCAACAGGCGCGTAGCGCGCCTAGTCCGGGATTGTTTCAGGTTCGTGCCAGAAAGAGGACATCTCGGGGCTGGGGGACAAGATGTTGTCCTGAATCGACATAGACGGTCTCACCGCTGGCAAGCGGGCCTTCCGCCAGGAAGAGCGCGGTACGCACGATGTCGTCGGGCGAGGTCTTTCGGCGCAGCAGGTTCATGCGGTGCGAGATCTCGGTCTCGTCCTCGGTCTGGTCGTGACTTGCAAGGATGGCCCCGGGGGCCAGGCCATAGACCCGGTCCTGCGGGCGTGATCGCGCCATGGAAAGCATCGGGATCGTTGCCGCAAGCGCGTGCTTGCTCATTGTGTAGGAGAAGAAGTCGGGATTGGGGTTGCGCAGTTTCTGATCCGTGATCTGGATCAGGCGACGTCCTGATGGCGTGCGGGCATGGGCAAAGAAGGCTTGGGCCATGCGGGCAGGCGTCCCGGCATTGACCTGCATCGCGGCCTCGAACGTGTCGGGCTGCAGATCCGTTGCATCGTCGAATTCGAAAACCGCCGCGCAATTGACCAGAAGGCGCCAATCGCCGCGACGTTCGGCAAGATCGCGGACCATGGCGGGGCCCGCGTCCCAGTCATCGAGATCGCAGGAGACGGTTTCTGCAGACGGCAACTCGTCGGCGAGCGCTTCGGCTTCCTTACGTGAATTTCCGAAGTGGATGGCGACATGCCATCCTTGCGAGCCGAAGGCGCGGGCGAGATGGGCTCCGATACGCCTGGCGCCTCCTGTAATCAGGACAGTCCGGGTGTTGCCGCTCACGCGCCGTGATCCGCGCAAGGAAGCGCCCGGGAGGACGCGTGTTCGGGGCTGTCCGGCACGTTAACCGAGGAAGTCCAGCGGGGTATGTGGCACAAGGAGAGACGCATCGTGCTCTATAGGAGCATAACATGCCGGGCGAGGGAAGGGGGCTGGCGTGTGGAAAGCGGCAAGGCCGGTGCAGGAAAAGGTTGCGTAAGGAGCGGGCCCGGTGTGCCACAGGCCCGGCAAAATCAATGGCACACCCGCCGCGCCGGAACTCCTGCAGTTCCATCGCGGCGGGGGGAAGTCTTAGCGGAAAATCAATGTGATCAGCGGCAGCGGATATCGCCCTTGTCGATTTCGCGGCCAAGCGCGCCGCCGAGTACGCCGCCCAGAATGGTGCCCAGCGTGCGATCGCCACGACCGGCCAACTCGTGTCCGGCCAGGGCGCCGACACCCGCACCGATGATGAGCCCGGTCGTCCCGTTGTCACGGCGGCAGTAGTAACGCCCATCGCGGCCGCGCCAGACATGGGAATTGCGGCTGATACGCCGGGGCGAACGGTAGCGTCCGCGCGCATCGTACAGGCTGCGGCGGTCGTCATGGCGGTAATCACGATGGTGCTTGTTGCGGTAGCCATGCGCGGGTGCATGGCGCGGAGGATCGGCGAAAGCGGCCGTTGGCAGCAGGCTTGCTCCGGCAAGTGCGAGGACGAGGCCCATAAGCGGATGTTTCATTTAGAGTATCCTTGATTCGGTATGCTTGGCCGTGCCTTGCCTGAAGCGTGGCGAACCTCACATGAACCGGATCAGGGATGAACGCCGGATGATCTGTCGCAGGGACACTGTTCAAGGACCCGGCTGGCGGTTGCTATTGAAGGCGCGATTCCGGACTGTAAGCCGGTAGGGAATGGGGGCTGGAGTTCCATTTGACCATCCAGCTTTGCAGGTGGTCGAACGGAAGCGGACGGCTGATGCCGTAGCCCTGGCCGAAGGGGCACCCCAGCGAGACCAGAAGGGCGCGCACGGATTCGTCTTCGATGCCTTCGGCAACAAGACTGATGCCCAAACTATTGCACAGGACCACGAGGGACGTGATCAGCGATTGATCGAAGGTGCTCTGGGTGCAGCGGGATATGAAGGAGCGATCGATCTTGATTTCATCGATCGTGAAGTCCCGGAGATATCCAAAGGAGGTGAAGCCGGCGCCGAAGTCGTCGATGGAAAGGCGCACGCCTTCCTGGTGGAGCTTTTCGACGACACGCCGCGCTTGCGCAGGGTGGGCGATGAGCGCGGTTTCCGTCAATTCCAGGATCACGCGCTCCGGGTTGATCTGATGCATGGAAATGCTTCTCAGCACATTCTCGACGAAACTGGGGCGCTCCAGCATGCGTGCCGAGACGTTGATGGAGATGCTGGTGTCCGGCCAGGCTTCGTGGACCGTCGCAAACTGGCCAAGCACCGTGTCCAGGCACAGGATCGTGAAGGGCTCGATCAGGGGCGATTGCTCGACCACCCGGATGAGTTGTTCGGGAGAAACATCGCCGCTGTCGTGCGGGACCCAGCGGACCAGGGCTTCAAAGCCGGTGACCCGGGCATGGAGCAGGTCGATCTTGGGCTGCCAGTGCCACTGGATCTCGCGCGCCGCGATGGCTTCGGCCAACTCTTCAAGGAGCCCCTTGTGATCGAGTTCGTCGGGGTCCTGAAGCTCCTGGCTGCGCGCCACGCATGTTTTCTCGACGCCAGCCTTGGCTTTGTACATGGCGCTGTCCGCGGCCGAGAGAAGCGCCGTGGGCGAGAAACTGAGCTGTGGGCACAGGGCCATGCCCAAGGAGGCCCCGACGTAAAGGACACGGTTGTCATGGAGAACGGGTTGTTCGATCAACTGATTGATCTTCTCGCCCATTGCCGTGGCGGCATCCACCGTGGCGACGGACTCCAGGATGATGGCGAATTCGTCTCCGCCAAGGCGGGCGACGGTGTCGACTTCGCGCAAATGGGAGCGTAGCCGGCGCGCGACCGTCTGCAGGACCACGTCTCCCGCGGCATGGCCAAGACTGTCGTTGATTTCCTTGAACCGGTCGAGATCCACCATCACCACGGCGAAACTGTCTCCGCTGCGACGGGCTCGGGCACAGGCCTGAGTCAGGCGGTCGAAGAAAAGCGTGCGGTTGGGCAGGTCGGTGAGAGGGTCATGAAGGCTCTTGTGGGTCAGTTCCGCCTCGGCTTGGCGCACGGCCTTGCGATCCTGCCGCCAGGCGATGCCCTCCTTGATCGAAGCGGCGACGTTCTCGGCCGAGAGCATACGCTTGGTAAGAAACTCGGTCATGCCCTGCTTGATCGAATCCGCGGCGATCTCGGCGCTGCCATGACCGGTGACAGCGATGATGGGGCAGTCTGGATCCAGTTCTTCGCGAATGGCCGGGAGCAGTTCGCGGCCGTCACCGTCGGATAGGCCGAAGTCAAGAAACACGATGTCGAAACGGCTGTCCGGATTGCGGATCAGTTCCAGAGCCTCGCAGCGCGAAGCGGCCTCCTCGACGTGAACGTTCCAGGCCGTGCGATGCAGCATGCGGGAGAGCTTTTCACGATCGACATCATCGTCATCGACGATGAGAACCTCGAGAAGATCCTCGTCACCGGTGCCGGGGTGATCGTGCGGGGAGCGGTGCATGTCCTTGGTCATAAGGCGTCTCGCGGGAGATTCTGGGTGCCGGTGTACTTGCGAATGAAGTCGGCCAACCGGGCGAATTGGGGGCCCACGGCAGACTTGACCATGTAGCCAGCCACATGTTCGTCGTAGGCACGGCGCATGTCCTGATCGCGGGCCGACGTGCTCAGGACGAACACGACGCTACGTCGCAAGGCTGGATCCCTGCGCAACGCCTGGAGGAACTGGAAGCCGTCCATGTCGGGCATGTTGAGATCGAGAAGGATGATATAGGGCGGCGATATGTGTTTGCTGGGATGGTCCCCGCGCAAGATGGCCAGGGCCTCGCGACCGTCCCCGGCCGTCAGCGTCGGGCAGGTCACGTCGTGCCGCCGGAAGGAACGGAGCACGCCCTCGATGGCCACATCGTCGTCATCGACGATAAGGACGGTGCATTCGACGACATCTGAAGGTGTTTGAATGTCCGGTGGCGTTTCAACCATCCTTGAATTCCCGAAGCAGAATGCGTGGCCAGTAGATATCGAAGCGGGCGCCTCCCATCTCACCGTGCGGTGTGACGCAGATCATGCCGCCATTTGCGTTGATCATGCGCCGGGTGAAAGCGAGGCCGACGCCGTCGCCTTCCACCCGGGTCGATCCTCGGTGGAAGAGCTTGAAAATACGTTCTTCGTTCCCAGAGGGGATTCCCTGTCCGTCATCCTCGACGGTGAAGACGGTGAAGCGCCCATCCTCGGTGACCTCGATGCGAATGCGTCCACTGGAAGAGCCATGATGTTTGACCGCGTTGCTGACCAGGTTGCGCAGCGAGGCGGACAGGGGCGCACGGGCGGCCTTCAGCGGGCCCGCTTCCACCTCGATATCCAGGGAAAAGCTGCCCGGAATGTTGCTCGTCGCAAGCACCTCGTCGATCACTTCACGGGGCTGGAGAGTTTCAAGCTGCGGATCGCGTACCCCGATACGGGCGTAGTTCAAGAGGTCGTCGATCATCTGTTCGGCGCGTTCGATCCGGATCGCGACGCGTTCGAAATTGCGCGTGACGTCGGGGGGGAGTTCCTGTCCCTCGAGGTCTTCGCGGATCCAGCTGACGAGGTCGGCGATACCCCGCAAGGGCGAGCGCAAGTCGTGGCTGGCGACATAGGTGAATTCTTCCAACTGGGCGTTGGTCTGCTGCATGGCGACTTCGGAGCGCTTTCGGTGCGTGATGTCGGTGACGATGGCCATGTACAGCGGCTGGCTGGCGTTCTCGTGGCGGGTGAGGGCGATCTCGATCGGGAACTCCTGCCCTGAGCGATGCAGGCCGGTGAGGTCTCGTCCAACACCCATCATCCGCGAACTGGGGCGTTTTACATAACCCTGGAGATGATCGCGATGTGCCGCGCGATAGCGTTCGGGGATCAGCGTGGCCAGCGACTGGCCGATCAACTCCTCCCGGGAATAGCCGAAATCGGCACCGAGCGTCCGGTTCGCCTTGACGATACGTTGACGGCTGTCGACGACGAGAAGGCCTACAGGGAGGTTCTCGAATATCTGGGCGAAGCGCCGTTCCGCAGTCATGATGCGTTCGAGACTGCGCACGAACACAATTGCATTGGCTTCTGGAGACTCGGGGAAAGGGGATAGCGTAAGTTCAACCGGACGTTCGGAGCCGTCGCCGCTCGGGATCGTCATGCGGCGGGTCCAACCCGCACGTGTCTCTACCGGCGCCTGAAAGTGGACGTCGACCATGTGACGCAGGGTTTCCGCGTCACTTTCCTTAAGCCAGGTATAGATCAGCGAATGGCGCAGCGGCTCGGGATCGGACTCGCCCAGAAGATTCGCGGCGCTGGCGTTGGCGCCGGAAATCAGGCCCGTGCGCTCAATGATCAGAGCGCCGATGGGGGCATAGAGCAGGGCGCCCGGAAGTTCGTGCCCGCAGGAAATCGTCGTTGTCACGCCTGCCCCCTTGCGAAAGCTCTCTCGTCTCCCCGGGCGGGTCAGGCGCGAGGCCAAGTACCTGCAGGTGTCGGGAGAGCGCTCAGGCTAAAGGGCAATTGGTTGGGAAGTCACGAAGCCGGGACCTGTGGAACCTGCCTAAGGGTGGCGCCGCAGGTCCGGGGAGAGGGCTCAGATGTCGACGAACTTGCCCGCCTCGCGGTCCTTGCGCACCTGGAGGCCGTTGAAGACGGTGCCGCTCATGGTGATCCAGACGCCGGGCGCGGCGGTCTGCGCCGTGGCAAAGGCCATGCCAAGATTGAACGCGGCATCGCTTTCCGCGAACCTGGCCGGGGTGAGGGCTCCGCACAGGACAATCGTCTTGTCCTGAATACCGGCGAGCGCCTGTGCGGTCTTGGTCATGGTGTCGGTGCCGTGGGTAAGCACGATCCGCATCTCGGGAGCTTCGCGGATCGTCTGGGCGATCTGGTCACGGTCTTCCTCGGTGAGTTCCAGGCTGTCCTTGCGCAGCAGTTCGACCACACGGAATGGATGTGCGACCCGTGCTGTTTCGAGCAGCTTTCCCATCACGCTTTCGGTGATCTGGTATTCGCTGAGGGCGTCGAAATAGTCTTTGTCGATCGTACCGCCGGTCGTGACGACGAGAATGGGGGAGTGGTTCATGCCTGTGGCTTTAGCAGCCTTGCTGCGGGCAAAAAAGGCACCGGGACCAAGTTGTCCTGCAAGCTTCAGGCGAAGGGCTGGGGCGGGGATTGGCGGGGGCCCAGGCTGTCCCAATCGATCGAGGCGATGAGATCGTCGACGAAGGCTTCGCACTCCATGGCATCGGGCTTTACCGGGCGCAGCAGAATGTCGGTGCGAAAGCCTGTCATCGCCCAGGTCACCACGGTCGTGAGGCGCTGCGCATCGTCTTCGCAAAACGCAGTGGCAAAGAAGCGATGGACCTCGCGCCGGACCTTTTCAGGCCCCCGGGTGTAGAACATCTCGTTGATTTCGGGGAAGCGTTCGCCTTCGCTCAGCACGAGACGGAAGAGGCGGATCGAATGATCCGTGAGAAGGCAGTCGAGGAACCGCAGACACGCCCGGCGCAGCGCCGGGCACGAGAAGGTCTGGCGGGTCAGGACTTCATCGATCTCCTGCGAGAATTGCCCCACCAGGTCGTCGATGACGGCCGCGAACAGATCCTCCTTCGATGCAAAATGCGACCACATGGTTGCTTTCGAGCAACTCAGGGCATCGGCAACCGCGCTCATGCTCGTTGCGGCGTATCCCTGCTCGAGGAATGACCTGCGGGCGGCCTCTACGATCTCGGCCCGCTTGCGCGCCTTGTTGCGCTCCCGTTTCCCAATGTTCTGGTCCATAACTAAACTTGATAGTACACTTTTCCGTTGACTCTTGCAAGCGATGCAACGATAAAAAGTGTACTGATGAGTACGATATTTTCCTCACGAGTCGCAGCAAGTGTCCTCTTGGCTGCCACGATTTCGCTTGCCGGATGTGCGCCGGACCTCGGCCCCAAGCCCGAGATCCGGGCGCTATCCTCGTTCGAGATGGAGCGGTCGATAGCCGCTGCCGGACAGGGCGAGGAATGGCCGCCATCCCAGTGGTGGCGGGGCTATAATGACCCGCAACTGGATGGGCTGATCAAGGCGGCCCTTACGGATTCGCCGGATCTGGCCTCCGCGATTGCACGTGTGCGCCAGGCGCGCGGCGCGCTCCAGGCCTCGCGTTCGAGCGTGCTGCCCTCGCTGGGCGCGCAAGGCTCGGGCGAATTCGCCAAGCAGAGCTACAACAACGGGACTCCGGCATCCGCCCTTCCGCAGGGCTGGGAAGACTACGGGACCCTGGCCCTGTCCGCGAACTGGAACCTCGACATCTGGGGCAAGAACCGCGCGCTCCTTGCGGCCGCAACCTCGGCCACGGAGGCGGCCCTCGCCGAAGTGCGGCAGGCGGAACTTGTCCTGACCAGCGAAATCGCTTCGTCCTATTTCGACCTCGCACGCCTGCTGGAGCGGGAGAAAGTCCTCGAGGAAGCGCTTGAGGTACGGGAGAGCTCTGCGGAGCTTACCGCCCAGCGGTTCGAACAAGGGCTGGAGAATGAAGTGCCACTGCGCCAGGCGCGGGCCGAGGTTGCCCGCGCACGAGGGCTGATCGTCGCCAACCGTGAGCAGATTGCCAGGCGGCGCCACGCGCTCGCCGCACTCCTGGGGGCTGGACCGGATCGGACGCGGGATATTGTGCCCACTCCCCTTGAAGGTATCGCGATGACGCGCGTGCCGGAAGATGCGGGGATTGCTCTTGCCGGGCGTAGACCGGACATCGTCGCGGCGCGCCGTATTGTCGAGGCTTCACAAAGCGGCACCGAATATGCCCGCAAGTCGTTCCTGCCCGACGTTTCCCTCGGAGGCCTGATCGGTTTGACGTCGCTCGGGATCTCCAATCTGTTCGACGACGGTTCGGACTACGGCAGCGCAGGCGCGGCGGTCAGCCTGCCGATCTTCCAGGGGGGCGCCCTGTCCGGCCGCTACCGCGTGGCACGGGCCGGGTACGATTCGATGGTCGCGAGCTACAACAAGACCGTCATCGAGGCCCTGCAGGAAGTCGCAGATGCGATTGCGAGCCAGGATTCCGCGTCCCGTCAGCGTGAGCACGCCTTGGAAGTCGAGGCAGAGGCGGAGGCCGCGTTCGGTCTCGCGTCACAGCGCTACGGGGCGGGGCTCACCACCTATATCGAGGTCCTGACCAGCCAGACTTCTGAACTCGACGCGCGCCTCTCCGCGCTGGATGCCCAATTTGCAACGCTCGCCAGCGATGTCGCGCTCAAGCGCGCGCTTGGCGGCGGTTATGCCGAAGAAAATGACGAGAAAGCCAATAGCGATGACTGACACGAACACGGGCGGCGGGGCCGAGGGCGCACCGGAAAAGGGCAGCGTCATCCACAAGAGCAAGCGCAAGACGCTCCTAATGGGGCTGGGCGCGGTCGTGGCCGTCGCGGCGGTGCTCTGGGGCGGTTATGAAATCTTCATCGGCAGCCGTTCGGTTTCAACCGACAACGCCTATGTGGCTGGTGAAAACGCCGATGTCACGCCGTTGACCTCGGGCCGTGTGACCGAGGTCCTGGTCACGGATACGCAGCCTGTTCGCAAGGGGCAGCTCCTGTTCCGTATCGAGGACAAGGATCAGAAGATCGCGCTTGCCGAGGCGGAAGCAAACCTGGAACGCGCCAAGCGCATGTACGGGCAATCTCTTGCCAACAACGAGGCCTTGGCCGCGGCCGCAGACGCCAACCAGGCGCAGATCGATACCGCGCGGGCCAATCTCCAGGCGGCACGCGCTGACCTGACAAAGGCCACTTCGGACTTTACCCGGCGCAATGCCCTGGCGGGCTCGGGGGCCGTGTCGACCGAGGAGCTGACCTCGGCGAAGCAGGCGCTGGATTCGGCCCAAGCGGCATTTGAACAGGCGCGGGCTGCGCTCAAGCAGGCCCAGGCCAGCGCCGTCAGCGCGCGCCAGCAGGAGCAGGCCGCGGTTGCCCTGACCAGGGGAACCGACGTGGAGACCGCGCCCGAGATCAAGCTGGCCCAGGCGCGTTATGAGGCCGCCAAGCTGGACCTTGAACGCACGGTAGTGCGCGCGCCGATTGCAGGCGTCGTGGCGCAGCGTTCGATCCAGGTCGGCCAGAAGATCCAGAACGGTTCGCCCGCGATGGTCATCGTCCCGGTCGACAAGCTCTATGTCGATGCCAACTTCAAGGAAGACAAGCTGGGGCAGGTGCGGGCTGGCCAGAGCGCCACGCTGACCTCCGACTTCTATGGCGGCGATGTCGAGTATCACGGCAAGGTCGTCGGTTTCTCGGGCGGGACGGGCGCGGCCTTCTCGTTGATCCCGGCCCAGAACGCGACCGGCAACTGGATCAAGGTCGTGCAGCGCCTTCCGGTGCGCATCGAGCTCGACCAGGATGAATTGAAGGCCCATCCCTTGCGCGTGGGACTTTCGATGGAAGCCGAGATTGACCTGACGAGCGAGCGGTAATGGCACAGGACGCTGCCGCTGCGCCGACCTCACCGCCCGGAGAGGGCGGGACCTTCTCCGGTGCCAAACTTGCGATCACCGCCTTCGTCCTCGCGATGGCGAACTTCGTGGTCGTGCTGGACATGACGATCGCCAATGTCTCGGTTCCGCATATCGCAGGCGGACTTGCGGTCTCCACCGAGAGCGGGACCTGGGTTATCACCACCTACGCGGTCGCCGAGGCGATCTGTGTTCCCCTGACGGGCTGGCTGGCCGGACGCTTCGGCGTGGTCCGGATGTTCCTGATGTCGATTCTTGGCTTTGGTCTGTTCTCGGCCCTTTGCGGTGTTTCGGGCGACCTGACGGTTCTCCTGATCTTCCGCTTGGGGCAGGGGCTGTGCGGCGGGCCGTTGATGCCGCTCTCGCAGACGCTGCTGCTCAAGATCTTCCCGCGCGAATCGCATCCCAAGGCAATGGCGATGTGGGCGATGACCGTCGTTGTCGCACCGATCGCGGGGCCTATCCTGGGGGGCTATATCTCGGACAACTGGGACTGGCGCTGGATCTTCCTGATCAACGTGCCGATCGTCGTCGCGGTCTTCCTCTCGCTTGCCTATCTGCTGCGCGATGTGGCTTCGCCCAAGCGCTACCTGCCGATCGACAAGGTGGGCCTTGCCCTCCTCGTGATCTGGGTCGGCGCGTTCCAGATGATGCTCGACCTTGGGCATGACAGGGACTGGTTCCACAACACCACGATCTGCATCCTCGCGGTCGTTGCTGTGATCTTCTTCGCGATCTTCGTGATCTGGGAACTGACCGAAGAGCACCCTATCGTCGATCTTGCCGTATTCCGACACCGTGGGTTCAGCGCCTCGACCTTTGCTCTGGCGCTGGCCTTCGCCACCTACTTCTCGGCCGTGGTCATCGTGCCGCAGTGGCTGCAGGGAGGGATGGGATATACCGCGACCTGGGCGGGCATCGCGATGGCGCCCGCGGGTGTTCTGGCGGTCTTCGCGTCGCCTATCGTGCCCAAGCTCATGCAGCGCGCCGATCCTCGCCTTCTGGTGTTCCTGGGCGTCTCGTGGCTGGCGTTCTGCGCGTACCTTCGCACGTACTGGTCGACCGATTCCACGCTCTGGCAGGTGGCTTTCCCGCAGTTGATCCAGGGCATCGGTGTCGCGTTCATGATCGTGCCGCTGACGACCATTGGTCTTGCCTCCGTGGATCCCGACGAAACCGCCTCGGCGGCGGGTATCTCGAATTTCGGGCGTACTCTGGCAGGGGCCATCGGGACTTCGGTCGTGACGACCTTGTGGGCGAATCTGGAGCGCAGCGATGGTGCGGACCTGGTGGGAAGCATGAACCACACGGACCGCACGATGTCGGCGCTCCAAGCGCAGGGCATGCCGCTCGAAATGGCGCGCTCTGCGATCGAGCGGATCGTGGCCCTGCAGGCCCAGGCGCAGGCCACGGTTCACGTTGCCATGTATTCGGCCATCGCGCTTCTGGTCGCTGCCTTTGCGATCTGGTTCGCCCCCAGGCCCAAGCGCGGCATGAAACCGGCGTCGGGACACTAGGCGCAAGGTAGCGGGCTTCCCGCCGCTTATCGCGGCATGGCGGGCTCTACGTGGTGGCTGCGCAGTTGGTGAGGATGTCGGCAGCCAGTTCGGCAAGGCCCAGTTCCGCGCTCGCCGCCCCGGCCTCGACGGCGGCGGCGGGGGCCTGCGGGACGGTGGCCGTGTTCCGGTCCTGCGCCAGCGTGCGGCAGCCCGCCGCCTGGAGCAGTTTGAGCCCCTTGGCGCCGTCCTCGCCCATACCGGTGAGCACGGCACCGATCGCGGGCATGTTGCCGCGCGACAGTGAGCCGAAAAGAAGCGTCGCGGACGGCCGGAAACCGCCCACCGGATCGCGCTCCACCAGGCGGAGCCTGGCTGGCGTGCCCGGCTCGACGATCACATGCCGGGCAGGATCGTAGGCAATGTGCACCGTGCCGGGCTTGAGTTCGGCACCATCCGCGGCGGCCACGACGGTGCACCGGCAGTCCTTGTCGGCCTTGGCGATGAACATTTCGGCCAGCATCGGCTCGGTCTGCAGGATGATGACGGTGGGCGGGCAGGCCTTGGGATACTGCCCGAGCACTTCTGTTAGGGCATCGACGCCGCCCATGGAGGTGCTGAAGGCCGCGATCATGCCGTTGGACTGGTAGCCGCCGTCGTCGCCCGCCTCGCCCTCGCCGCGCGCGGCCTTGGGGCGGGGCTTGTCGCGCACGTTGGAATTGGCCGCGGCGAGGACGATCTTGCCCAGTTTTCCGACCGTTTTGGCGAACTGTTCCGGAGTGGCCTTGAGGGGCTTGGGAAAGCATTCCACCGCGCCAAGTTCGAAGGCCTTGAGCGAGGTCTCGGTCCCGCTCTGGGTCAGGCTGGAAAGCATGACCACGGGCAGGGGGTTACCCCCGTTCATGATCTCTTCGAGGAATTCGATACCGCTCATGCCGGGCATTTCGACATCGAGCGTGACGACGTTCGGCTGGAGCTCGGCGATCTGTTCGCGCGCTTCGGCGGCATTGGCGGCAGTGCCAATGACGCGGATGTTCTTGGATTGCTCCAGGACATCGCAGAACAGGGCGCGCATCGCCGCGGAATCGTCGACTACCAGGACGCGGGCGTCATGCATGGAGTGAAACCTCTCTTGTGCTTCCGGACTGCCGGATCGGCACGGAGGTAAGTCAATGGCTGCGACGATTTCCCTTAAGCGCCTTACGCAAAATGCCGGAGATTGAGGCAAACCCGCTGTTGGCAGCCGCGCGGCTAACTCCCCAATCGACGCCCCGGCCACCTCGGCCCTGACAGTTCGGCGATCGCATCCGCGAGGGTTTTATGTCGCAGCTATCGAACCGCATGCCGTGCCGCCACGGGACGAGCCTGAACCACTCCAGCCTGCGTTGCGGGGCGTAAGGGGGACGCTTTGATGGGGACCATCTCTCTGCCGGTGCGGTGTGATCGCGCCGCCGCCGAAGCCCTCTGGCCCGAACTTGTCGGCGCGGTCGGCAATGCGCCCATCGAGATCGATGGCAGCGGCGTCGAGCATGTTGGACAGGCCGTACTCCAGCTTCTGGTGTCGGCCCGCCGCAGCGGAGGCGGAGCACGTATCGAAGCCTCGCCAGCCCTGCTCCAGGCGGCCGCCCTGACCGGCCTTCAATCGGAACTGTTCGAAGAGGGGGATGCATGAGCCCGGAAGAAATCCAGCAGATCTTCTTCGTCGAGTGCGAGGAATCCCTGGCGGCGGCCGAAGCTGGCCTGGCCGCATGCCGTGCAGGCACGCAGGATACCGATACCGTCAACGGCGTGTTTCGCGCGGTGCATTCCATCAAGGGGGGCGCAGGTGCGTTCGGGTATGGCGCGCTTCAGGCCTATACACACACCTTCGAGACGCTGCTTTCGGATGTGCGCGAGGGCCTGGTGGAGATCGCCCCGCCACTGATCGACCTTCTGCTGCGGGCGCTCGACACGCTTGCGGACCATGTCGAGGCCGCGCGCGAGGGCGGGGATGCGCCCGACGATGCCGGCCTGATTACGGAGATGGAAGGCGCCATGGCCGCGAATGCAGGGAACGCGCCACAGAGCGCGGCTCCGGCACCTTCGCCGGTTGAGGAACCCGTGCAGGCCGACGCGCCAGAGGCGACGGAAGGCGACGACGAGGAAGATCTGGAAATCGATCTCGATGCTCTGCTCGATGATCTGACCGCGGATTTTGACGCGCCCGGCTCCCCAGCAGAGGCACCGCAAGGCGCATCCTGGCAACTGCATTTGCGGCCCCGGGCGGGGGCCATGCGCAACGGCAATGAGCCGCTCCTGATGCTGCGCGATGTTGCCGAGCTGGGTGGAACGTGTCTCCACTGCGATGTCGGACAAGTGCCGCAGCTGGACAGCTTCGATGTCGCTCAGGGCTATCTGGGCTGGACCTTCGCCATTCCTGATACGGTAACCGAGGAGCGAGTCCGCGACATCTTCGACTTCATTGGCGATGATTGCGCGATTGCGGTGGGCGCCGACGAGCGTATCCCCGATGTCGAACTGGACGAAGCCGCCACGTCTACAGCGGCACCTTCCCCGGCCGTGGCAGCCCCGAATGGCCCGGCTCAGCCGCACGATGCCGCGATACCGGCGCCGGATGAGGCGCGGCCTCTTCAGAGCGTCGACGCGCCCTCACCGGTCGTCCCCGACGCGAATACGCCGCCAACAGGGGGCAAACCCGCAGCGGCCGCTGGCGCACAGCCGGCGTCTCAGGGGGCAGGACAATCCATCCGCATCGATCTGTACAAGCTTGACCGGTTGATCGATCTGGTCGGGGAACTGGTCATTGCCCAGGCCATGCTCGTGCAACGTCTGGACGGCGTCCATGTCAATGCCAGCGAGGAGCTCTCGCTGCTCGAAAGCCTGACGCGCGATATCCAGGAATCGGCGATGTCGATCCGCGCCCAGCCGATTGCCTCGGTTTTCAGTCGCGTGCCGCGGATCCTGCGCGATCTTGCCACATCGACGGGCAAGCATGTCCGCCTCGAGGTCCATGGCGAGACGACGGAACTCGACAAGACGGTCATCGAGCGTCTCGGTGAGCCTCTCACCCACCTCATCCGCAACGCGGTCGACCACGGAATCGAAAAGGCGGAAGATCGCATCGCCGCGGGCAAGTCGCCCGAAGGTACGCTGACGCTTTCAGCCGAGCACCGTTCGGGCCGGATTGTCATCTCGATTTCCGATGATGGCGCGGGCATCAATCGCAAGGTCGTTCTGGCCAAGGCGATCGAGAAGGGCATCGTCGGACCCGACGCGCAGCTTTCCGCCGAAGAGATCGACAACCTGATCTTTGCGCCGGGCTTCTCGACGGCGGCGCAGATCTCGAACATTTCCGGGCGCGGGGTCGGCATGGATGTCGTGCGCCAGAACGTCAAGGATCTGGGCGGCCGCATCACCATCGAGAGCACGCCCGGCAAGGGCACGGCCTTCATCCTGACCATGCCGCTCACGCTGGCGATTTCGGACGGCATGATCGTCAATGTCGGAGACCAGACGATGGTCGTGCCGCTGGCGCACGTCGTGGAAAGCCTGCGTCCCGGCGAGGGCGATGTGAAGGGGTTGGGCTCGCAGCGGCAGATGCTCAACGTGCGCGGCCAGTTCATCCCGGTCATCACACTGGGCAGCGAACTTGGCGCGGCCTGCAACGCGACGACGCCCGAAGAAGGTGTGCTCATCGTCGTCGATACCGAGAGTGCGGGCCAGGCGGCCTTGCTGGTCGATGATATCCAGGACCAGAGGCAATTCGTCATCAAGAGCCTGGCAACCAACTTCCGTCCGGTCGAAGGTGTCGCCGGGGCCACGATCCTGGGCGATGGCCGGGTCGCACTCATCGTCGATGTCGATGGTCTGGTGGCTTGTGCGCTGCCCTCGCACGAGAGGCAGGCTGCGTGAACGCGACGCTGGAAATGTCCGATGCGATACCGGGGATCAGCCCCGATATCTATGGTCCGGCCGACTTTGCGGAAGTCGCGAAGATCGTGCACGAGGCGGCGGGGATCGTCCTGCCCTCGGGCAAGTCGATGCTGGTCTATTCGCGGTTGGCGCCACTGGTCCGGGCGAGCGGTCTCGTCACGTTCGGGAAGTATATCCAGCACCTGCGCGCGGACCGAGGCGAACTGAACCGGGCCGTTGCCGCGCTCACGACCAACCACACCTTCTTCTACCGCGAGGCGCACCATTTCGAGCACCTGCAGGCTCAACTGCGTCCGCACCTCGTGCGCACGCTGAAGGACGGAGGCAAGGTCCGGGTCTGGTCTGCTGGCTGTTCGAGCGGTGAGGAAACCTGGTCAATCACCATGTCGCTCCTGGGGCGCGACCGCCACGAAGGGCAGCAATTGGCGCGGTCCGATCTGCGCATTCTGGCCACGGATCTGGCCCCCCACGCGGTCGAGGCCGGCAAGGCCGCGACGTATGCCGCCAAGGACCTGAAGCCCGTGCCCGAGGCGCTGCGCAGTGCCTGGGTGGTGGAGCGCGGAGACGAGGCGGTCATTCACGATACCGCGCGATCGATCGTACGCTTCCGGTTGCTCAATCTCCTGGGGGACTGGCCGATCCGTGGGCGTTTCGATTGCATCTTCTGCCGCAACGTCATGATCTATTTCGACAACCCGACGAAAGAGCGACTGGTCCAGCGGTTCTGCGAAGCGCTGCAGCCGGGAGGTTACCTCTACATCGGGCATTCCGAGCGGGTCACGGGGCCTGCCATGAACATGCTGAACCTTGTCGGTCCCACGATCTACCAGAGGAGCGTCGCATGACGGTGCGTGTGCTCATTGTCGATGACTCGGCCACGATGCGCGCGATCCTCCTCTCGCGCCTCAGCGAGCAGCCGGACATTACCGTGGTCGACACCGCGTCCAATGCGGCTGAAGCGCGTGAACTGATCAAGAAGCACGACCCCGACGTCGTGACACTGGATATCGAGATGCCGGGCATGAACGGCCTGGCCTTCCTTGAGAAGATCATGACGCTGCGCCCCACGCCGGTCATCATCGTGTCCGGGGCGACGCAGGAAGGCAATGACGTGACTGCGCGCGCGCTCGCATTGGGGGCGGTCAATTGCTATTCGAAGTACGATCCTTCGGGAAAGCTCGCGCTCAACGACAGCGGGGAACTGGGGCGGCTCATCCACGACGCGGCACAGGTGCGCTTCCGCAAGCCTGCCCGTGTCTCGCCGGTAGTCGCCGAGGAAAGCCGCCGCGTGATCCGGCGCGATGCGAAGCTGATCGCAATCGGCTCCTCGACCGGCGGCGTCGAGGCGCTGCAGGTTCTCCTGCGCGAGTTTCCGGTCGATTGTCCGCCCACGGTCATCGTCCAGCACGTCAACCCCCGCTTTGCCCCGGCAATCGCGCGCACGCTCGACAAGATCTGCCCGGCGCCAGTGCAGGTGGCGATCAACGACATGCCGCTGGTCGCGGGCAACGTCTATCTTGCGGCCGAGCCCGATCATCACCTGCTGGTGCGGGGGAACGGCACCTTTCACGCCAAGCTGCGCCGGGGCGAACCTGTCTCTGGCCATTGTCCCAGCGTCGATGTGCTGTTCGGTTCGGTGGCGCAGACCGTCGGCGCCGAGGCGGTGGGGATACTGCTCACCGGCATGGGGCGGGATGGCGCGCAAGGCCTCCTGGCGATGGCGGAAACCGGGGCGCATACGATCGCGCAGGATGAAAGCACTTGCACGGTCTTCGGAATGCCGCGCGCGGCTATCGCCCTTGGGGGGGCGCGCGTGGTCGCCCCTATCAACCGGATCGCGCGCCATGCGCTGAATAGGGCAGCCTGATGTCGGGTCTTGATTTCATGAACAACGGTAATGTGAAGCTGACCGTGCTGCAGGGGCAGTTCAAGGTAAGCTCGGGCGCGCGGGTGGAACTGAGCACCGTGCTGGGCTCGTGCGTGGCGACGTGCCTCTACGATCCGGCGGTGGAGCTTGGCGGCATGAATCACTTCCTCTTGCCCGAGCCGCCTGCCAGCCACGATCGCGGCCAGGTCGACGTCCACTACGGGGTCTACCTCATGGAAATGCTTATCAACGAGATGCTCAACTATGGCGCGCGCAAGGACCGGCTGCGGGCGCACCTTTATGGCGGCGCAAACATCCGCTCGGGGATGCAGCAGATCGGGACCGCCAACGCCGAGTTTGCCCGGGGGTTTCTGCTGCGCGAGCGCATCGAGCTCGTCCGCGAGGACCTGGGAGGAAGCAATGCGCGGAGGGTGGACTTCCGGCCGCAGTCCGGGATGGTCCGCTGCCGCTCTGTCTCCAGCTCGGATGCTCCCGTGGAAGTTCGTACCCAACCCATCGCGCGCCCGGCTCCGCGGGGCGATGTCGAACTGTTTTGACCAAGCGAGGCACGCAATGTCCAAGAATACCCGTATCCTGACTGTCGATGACAGTGCCTCCATGCGGGCGCTGCTCAACCATGCCCTTTCCACCAACGGCTTCGAAGTGTCGCAGGCGGACGATGGCGTCTCGGCGCTCGAATGGTTGGCGGTGAATGAGGTGGATGTCGTGATCACCGACATCAACATGCCGCGTCTCGATGGCTTCGGTCTGATCGAGCAGGTGCGTGGCGGCACGCGCCATCGTGATCGACCTATCCTCGTCCTGACCACTGAGAGCTCCGACGAGAAGAAGGCGCGGGCCCGCGCAGCGGGGGCAACCGGGTGGATCGTGAAGCCCTTCGATACCGAGAAGCTGGTCGCGGCCGTACGCCGGGTGGCTCACTAACCAAAATCAACACCAAGGAGGTGCTCCCATGTACCGCGAACTGATCACATTTGAAGTTGCGGGGCAGATTTTCGCCCTCGATATCATGGCGATACGGGAAATCCGCGCGTGGACACCGGTGACCCCGATGCCCCGTGTGCCGCATTATGTCTCCGGCGTGGTCAACTTGCGCGGGACGGTGCTTCCCGTTGTGGACCTTGCGGCTCGGCTGGGCTGGCCGGCGACCGAGGCCACGCCGCGTCACGCGATCATCGTGTGCCAGGTCAACGGCCAGTCGCAGGGACTGATCGTGGATTCGGTGAGCGATATCGTCGGCCTCAACACCGAAGACCTGCAGCCCGCGCCAACGGCGGGCTATGACGAAGTGCTGCCCTTCCTCGAGGGCCTTGTCGCGATCGAGGAGCAGATGGTCATGGTGCTGGACCTCAACGCGCTGAGCGCTTCCGGAGATGTGGCCTTCGCGGCGTGAGCGGAGCGTAGACAATGGATGAACCCAAGTTCAACGCGATGGCCGATGTCCTGCTCGAACTGGGCACCGAAGTAGAAGCCCTGGGCGAAGTCCTGTGCCGCGACGAAAACTTCGCTGCGCGTCACGTGCGCGAACTCCAGGCGATCGACCTGATCGCTCAGAAACAGCGTGCGCTGGCTGCCATACTCGCGGCTGGTTTCAGTGAGAGCGAGATGCGCCGTATCAGCCTCGAGGCTCTGCGATCGCGTTTCTGTGGCTTCATGGATGACAGTGTGACCTGCTGCGAAGTTCCAATTGAAAGCGGGCCTTCGCAGGATGCGCTGGGATTGTGGGACTAATGTGCAGCGGGTAAGCCCGGAGCATGAGTTACACAACGCCGCTCGATCCCGGCTCGCCCGATCCACGCCGCCACGCCCCCGCTACGTTGCGCAATCGCGCGCCGATCCTGGAACGCCTGCGTGAGGAATTGCCTGAGAGTGGGCTCGTGCTGGAAGTGGCAAGCGGAAGTGGCGAGCATGCTGTGCATTTTGCGGCAGGGCTCCCAGAGCTCGTGTGGCAGCCTTCCGACCCAGATCCCGAGGCCTGCGCCTCCATCGCGGCCTGGAGCGGGCAGGAAGGCCTGTCGAACCTGCGTGCACCCGTGACGCTGGACGCGTCGCAGCCTGCCGACTGGCCGGTGGACCGTGCGGACGCCGTGGTCTGCATCAACATGGTGCACATCAGTCCCTGGAGCGCGACGCAAGGGCTCTTTGCCGGCGCGGCCGAGAGGCTGAATGCAGGCGCGCCAGTGGTCCTCTACGGTCCCTACCGAGAGGCCGATGTCGAAACCGCGCCGTCCAACCTTGAGTTCGACCAGTCGCTCAAGGCGCGTAACCCGGCCTGGGGGCTGCGGCAGATTTCCGATGTGGACGCGTTGGCCAGGGACACCGGGTTTTCCCGCAGCCGGCGGGTTGAAATGCCCGCCAACAACCTGCTTCTTGTATATCGACGGGGCTAGGCGAGCTAGCTTTCGGCAAAGGCCCGTTTCGTGAGCCGCGGCAGGACGGCGAACTGGCCGGCCGCGCGTGCGATGAACAGCACCGTGAAGGCGAGCCACAGGCCGTGATTGCCCAAGGGGGACAGCAGCCATAGCAGCGCGATGTAGAGGGCCAGGGCCACGGCCATCGTACCCATCATCGCACGCGTCCAGCCTGCCCCCACGAATACCCCGTCGAGCACGAAAGAGGCCATGCCTACGGCGGGGAGCACCATGATCCAGATGATGTACTCCTGGCTGGCGGCGCGGACCTGCGGCGATGCGGTGAACGCGTCGGCGAGGCTGGGCGCGGCGGCCAGGTAGATGAGCGAGAGGGCGCACCCCATGACCGCGCCCCAGCTCAGGGCGAGGCGCACGGTGTGCCGGAAGCGCCGGGCTTCGCGCGCGCCGTAGGCTTCACCGCACAGCACCTGCGCCGCGTTTTCGAAGCCGTCGAGCAGAAGTGTGGCCAGCATGAAAAGCTGGAACAGGATACCATTCGCAGCGAGCGTGACGGGGCCAGCCTGCGCGCCTGTGCGCGCAAAGAGCATCATGGCGCCGGTCAGAAGCAGCGTGCGAAGGAACAGATCGCGGTTGAGCGCGAAGAGGCGGGCCAGTGCGCTGCGCTGCCAGGTTTCCGCACGAAGCACCCGGCGGGCCGCGATCCGCGATGCGGGACGATGGAGGGCAATTCCGATCAGAAGGACGAGGCGAAGTCCCTCGGACAGCAGACTTGCCAGCGCCACGCCTTCAACGCCCCAGCCTGCTCCCAGGACGAGCACCAGGTCGAGGGCGACATGCACGACGTTGGTGGTGATTTCGACGGCAAGGACATGGCGCACCATGCGCTGACCGACGAGCCAGCCGATCAGGACACAATTGAGCAGCCACAACGGCGCGGCCCAGTAGCGCAGGGCCACGTAGGCCTGCGCCTCCTCGCGCAAGGGGCCATGGGCTCCGAGGAAATCGAGACCCGCAGGGATCGCCAGCGGCATCGCACCGATCAGCAGGACTCCGATCCCAAGCGCCACGGCCAAGGCGCGCACGAGCGTGGTTGCCTGCGCGTCGAAATCGCTGCGGCCTGACCCCTGGGCGGTCAGGGCAATCGTGCCGGTCCGCAGGAAGTTGAAGACGTTGAGCAGGCCCATCGTAAACTTCGCGCCGAGTTCGACAGCCCCTTGCGCTGCGGGATCTCCCAGTCGTCCGATCGCCCACATGTCGGCGAGCCCGAACAGGGCGGTTGCCACATTGGTGAGCATGGCCGGAAAGGCGATCGACCAGAGTTGGGCGCTCAGCGAAGGCGGGGTAGAAGAGTGGCTCAAGGGAAGAAGGGCATTCCGGAAGTGTGGGGCGCAGCGCGCTCTGCGCTACCCGAGCCTGCCTTACGGAGCAATCCTGACTTCGGAATGACAGGCGAGGGTTAGACCGGGAGGGGGAGGCGGTGCCTCGACCCCAAACTTGCCCCCTTAAAAATCGGCGCGCCGGAGGTGTCCCCCGGCGCGCTCTCTCCCAACCTCTTCAAAACTCGTTTCGGTCTAAAAGACTGTTCGAGTGGAATGTGCAACAGAAATGTCCGTCTGAAAAGCAATAAATGCAAATATGCTTGCGTCAGGCGCTCAAAATGACCCGTATTGGACCTAAGGAATTGTGCTGATGCGAAGTGAGTGGGTGGTTTATCGCAAAATCATGCTGCGTTTGCGAAAAGCGAGCCAATTGCTGCACCTGCGTCAAGCGCGAGAACTTCCGCAAGAAGCGAATCAGTATAGATCATAGTGGTTCGGGATCAGGCACTTGTCTAAGTAGGCGGGCGATGTCGTGGGCCTGTGCAAGCCCGGTGCCTGCACGCAGCACGGCGGCGGTTCCCGCGGCAAGCCCCGTGCGGAATGCGGCGAGATCATCCTCGCCTTGTGCAAGAGCGTAGACCATCGCCGCGACAAAACTGTCGCCTGCCCCCACCGCGCTGGCCGCTTCGATCGGTAGTGCCGGGAGGAACCAGGCACCATCAGACCGCGCCAGAATCGCCCCCTCATGCCCCAGGGTCACGGCCACCAGCCGGGCCTTGCCTTCTGCGACGATGCCACGGGCGGCTTGGGCGATGGCGTCATGTCCCCTGAGGGGAGTTCCTAGGTAGCTCTCCAGTTCGCCCGAGCTGGGTTTGACCAGCAGCAGGTCGCCCTCGGCGATGCCATGGGAGAGGGCAGGGCCCGAGCTGTCGAGCACGACCTCGATCCCTTTGCCACGCAGGCGCCTGGCGGCCTGCGCGTAGAAGTCATCGGGCACGCCGGGAGGCAGTGAGCCGCTGAGCACCGCAATGTCGGCATTCGTCTCTTCGAGCCGGTCGAGGCATTCATTCCATTCTTCGGGCGCGATGCGCGGCCCTTGCGGGGTGAAGCGGTATTCCTTGCCGCTCTGGCGTTCCAGCACGGCCGAAGCGACGCGGGTGGGGCCTGTGATGGCTATGCGCGTACGGACCAGTTGATGCAGGTCGACCAGGCCATCGAGCGCTGGGCCGGTGGCGCCGCCCGATAGGTAGAAAGAGCGCGCATTTCCCCCGAGCCGCACGAAGACGCGGGCCACGTTGAGGCCTCCGCCACCAGGGGCGTACCACTCGTTGTCGGTGCGCATCTTGTGGGTGTGTCGCATTTCGGCGACGTCGTAGGAAACGTCGATGGTCGGGTTCATCGTCAAGGTGGCGATCGACTTCATCGGCAACGGTCTCCTCGCAGGCAGGGGGCAGGTGTGCACCGTGCGCGAGGTTGGGATGCCTGTCCATGTTCTCGATCAAGCGCGCCATCAGTCTGCAAGACGTGGTTGTGCCGGGATATCGTGTGTCAGGTGTTGACGGCGGTCTTTTGCGTGAGGTCGGAGCGGGGATGGCTCGGTGGCCCGCCCGGACGGCCGAAATAATAGCCCTGGGCTTCGTCGCACCCCTCGTTCTCCAGAATTCGCAGCTGCGCTTCGGTCTCCACGCCTTCGGCCAGAACCGGAATGGCGAGGCTCTTGCCCAACGCAAGAACGGCGCGGATGATCGCGCGGGCCTGTGCGCTCGTGTCGGAGAGCAGGAGAAAGGACTTGTCGATCTTGATCTTGTCGAAGGGAAAGGAGTGGAGCGTGTCGAGCGAGGAATAGCCCGTGCCGAAGTCGTCGATGGCGACCCCGATGCCCATGGCCTTCAACTGGCGCAGGCAGTGGAGTGCGCGCAGCTTGTCCTCGATGATCGCGGTTTCGGTGATCTCAAGCTCAAGGCGGCGCGGGGAAAGACCGGTTTCGGCGAGGATACCATGGATCGTGGCGACAAGATCGGGTTTGGAGAACTGCACGGCGGACAGATTGACCGCAACCTTCTCTCCGCCTGGCCAGCGCTGGGCTTCGCGGCAGGCTTCCTCCAGTACCCATTCGCCGATAGCGAAGATCGATCCGCTTTCTTCGGCGATCGGGATGAACTCGTCAGGTGGAATGAACCCCAGGCGAGGGTGTTGCCAGCGTAGCAGCGCTTCATAACCGCTGAGTGTCCCACTGCGCAGCGAGCGCTGTGGTTGATAAAGCAGATGCAGTTCACCGCGTGCGATGGCCTGGCGCAGGTCTCCCGCAAGAAGACGACGCCGCCGGGCGGCTGCGTCCATGCCTTCCTCGTAGTAACAGCAGCTTTCGCCGCGCTGGCCCTTTGCGCGGTACATCGCAAGGTCCGCATTGTTGAGGAGAGTTTCCCGGTCGGGGCCATCGTCGGGAAAGATCGCGATGCCCAGGCTCGCGCCGACCTCGATGTCCCTGCAATCGTTGGCGCCCGCGATACACGCGTGCAGTCGGCTGACGAATTCGCTGAGGTCCTGGGTGTCGGTGAATATCTTGGCCGCGGCAAACTCGTCCCCGCCGAGCCGGGCGATGACCTCGCTTTCAAGCGTCCCCTCCGTCACCGCGCGGCCGATGGACTGGAGCAGGGCATCGCCCGCGGCATGGCCGTGGGTGTCATTGACGTCCTTGAAGCGGTCGAGGTCCATCGCGATCACGGCGACCTTGCCCTGGGTGCGCTTGGCCAGCGCGAGCTTGTCGTCAAGACGCTGGTTGAAGCGGGTGCGGTTGGGCAGTCCGGTGAGGCTGTCGTGCAGCGCCATGTGCGCGATGCGCGCTTCGGAGCGGCGCTGTTCGGTGATATCATCGCACGTGGTGACCCAGCCACCGTCGGGAAGCGCGCGGTTGGCAATCGAGACTGCAAGGGCGCCGTCGAAATCGATCGTGATCGGAGGCAGGGACGGGTTGGCGAACGTCTCCTTCAGGAGCTGGCGGTACTGGGCAAGTGCGGGGGCGGCGTGCTCTGTCCCATCAGGATTCATGAAACCGGCGCGGACCATCTCGGCCAGCGGGGTTCCCGCTTCGCAGACGGCGTCATCGAGGCCCCAGAGCTCACGAAAGCGGGCGTTGCACAGCACCAGGTGGCCGTCGGCATCGAACAGGCCAAGGCCCTCGTGCATGTTGGTCAGCGCGGTGTCGAGGCGCATCGAGGTCTGGGCAATCAGGTCCTTGTCCGCCTTGAACCCGCTCACGTCGCGCATGACGAACGAGTAGCCGGCCAATCCCCCTTCGGGGCCGCGCGTGGCCTGAAAGGTGCCGTGGCCCCAGAACGTGGACCCGTCCCGCCGCAAGTAGAGACATTCGCCCGAGGCACTGCCCGTTTCGCGCGCATGTTCGAGTGTGCGCGCGGGCAGGTCGTCACTTCGGTCGCCATAGCTGAACAGCCGTGCGACGGGCATTCCGAGCATGTCCTGCGCGCTGTAGCCGGTCAGGTTGCGTGCGCCCTCGTTCCACTGCGTGACGGTGCCGTCCGTGCCGAGCAGGACAATGGCGTAGTCCGAGATCGAGCGAACGAGGTCGGAGAACTGCCGTTCGCTCTGTAACAGCGACGCCTGGGCCTGGCTGCGTACGAGCTGGGTCGCCATGCCGGCTGCGAGCATGGCCAGCGCGACGGCGGCCACCCAACCGGCGAGGGAACTTGCCGGGATGGCTGGAGCGCTCAGCGCGCCATGTTCGGGGCCCGGTGTCAGCGCCGCCGATCCCAGAAGATGCAGGAGCGCCGTGCCAAGCGCCAGCAGGAGGGCAGCGGGCCACGGCGAGCCTGCGCCCCGCCGCGCCAGCGTATGGGTGAGCGCCGGGTAGAAGAACAGGGCAGGCAGGAGGATGGAGGCGCTCACCAGGCCGAAGTGCCATTGGAACGTTGTCTCGATCTGGAGCGAGATGCCTCCTAGATAATGCATGATGGCGAAGCCGATCGAGAGCACGCCTGTCGCCATGGCCTTGGCGCGTACCGTTTGTCCCGGGACGGCCAGGTGCAAGGCGAAGAGCCCGGCAGCCAGTCCGGTGGTCTGGCTGGCCAGTGTCAGGACAGCCGAATGGGCGTGATCGTGGGTAGGATCGTCTCCCAGCAGCGCGATGAAATGGCTGGCCCAGGCACCGAAGCCAAGCGCCGCGCCTGCGGCCAGGGTCCAGAGGCGCTGTTCGCGCTGTCGGCTACGGCGGGCCTGGCGCAACAACAGGACTGTCGTCCCCGAAGCCATCAGGCACACGATGGCGGCCAGCAATATCAGGTCCATCCGGGACTGCTGGAGCGCGATCATCGCGATCATATCGAGGGAATCCGTGCCGCTGGTGCCCATGCTCGAGGCCTAGAGGGATCGGGCTTGAGATCGCTCTAACCGAGACCCGCGTAACTATCCGGGAGAGACGGTCCGTCATCTCGACAGGGCGCTCCGCCACGCAAATGGGCCCGCCCCGCAGTGTCTGCGGAACGGGCCACGCTTTCCTCCCCAGGAAAACTCGAAGAATTCGGCTTCCCGACCCGGCGTTCTGGAGCGCCGGTGCCGGGGGCTCCATCAGCGGCGGATTGCCGAGCCGAGGCGGTGATAGAGCGCGGAGTACTTGGACGAGATGGGATCGTCCTCATGGGCCTTCAGGTAGAACAGGCAGGCGTCCTGCAGCAGCTTGAAGTCCTGGTTGGACAGCACCGCGCGGGCGCGGGCCGGTTCGGTCGTGGTCGTTGCAGTCATCATGTCACGTCTCCTTCCATTGCGCGCGCCGGGATTGGCGTCGGTCTTTGTCGGTTCTTCGGTATTGGCGAGCGGGGCGAGTTTGAGAGTTACCCCGCTCGGCAATTTCAGGTGTTCGCGGATATCCATGCTCTCGCTCCTCTCCCAAGCGAGGCGGTCAGGCCGCGAACTGGTTCATCGTGTTGTGTTCGCCGCCAGCCTTGAGGGCCGCTTCGCCGGCGAAGTATTCCTTGTGATCATCGCCGATGTCCGAACCGGCCATGTTCTGGTGCTTCACGCAGGCGATGCCCTGGCGGATCTCCTGGCGCTGGACGCCCTTGACGTAGCCGAGCATGCCCTGCTCGCCGAAGTACTCCTTGGCGAGATTGTCGGTCGACAGCGCCGCGGTGTGGTAGGTGGGCAGGGTGATGAGGTGGTGGAAGATGCCCGCCTCGCGCGCCGCGTCCTTCTGGAAGGTGCGGATGCGCTCGTCGGCCTCGGCCGCCAGCTCGGTGCCGTCGTAGTCCACGCTCATCAGCTTCACGCGGTCATAACCCGAAAGATCACGTCCCGCCGCTTCCCAGGCATCGTAGACCTGCTGGCGGAAGTTGAGCGTCCAGTTGAAGCTGGGCGAATTGTTGTAGACCAGCTTGGCATTGGGCATCTCCTCGCGAATGCGGCTGACCATCCCACCGATCTGCCCGATATGCGGCTTCTCGGTCTCGATCCACAGCAGGTCGGCGCCGTTGCGAAGCGCGTTGATGCAGTCGAGCACGCAGCGGTCCTCGCCGGTTCCCTTGCGGAACTGGTAGAGATTGCTGGGCAGGCGCTTGGGGCGCATGAGCTTGCCGTCGCGGCTGATCAGCACTTCGCCGTGGCCGACCTCTCCAGTGCCCACTTCCTCGCAGTCGAGGTAGCTGTTGTACTGGTCGCCGATGTCGCCCGCGGTGCGGGTATAGGCGATCTGCTTGGTGAGGCCTGCGCCGAGCGAGTCGGTGCGCGCCACGATCAGGCCGTCCTCGACCCCCAGTTCCATGAAGGCATAGCGGATCGCCCGGATCTTCGCGATGAAGTCCTCGTGCGGAACCGTGACCTTGCCATCCTGGTGACCGCACTGCTTCTCGTCCGAGACCTGGTTCTCGATCTGCAGGCAGCAGGCTCCGGCCTCGATGAACTTCTTGGCAAGGAGGTAGGTTGCCTCCGCATTGCCGAAGCCGGCATCGATGTCGGCGATGATCGGAACCACGTGGGTCTCGTAGTTGTCGATCGCGGTCTCGATGCGCTTGGCCTCCATCTCGTCACCGCCCTTGCGGGCCTTGTCGAGATCGCGGAACATGCCGCCAAGCTCGCGGGCGTCGGCCTGCTTGAGGAAGGTGTAGAGCTCTTCCACCAGGGCCGGGACGCTCGTCTTCTCGTGCATCGACTGGTCGGGCAGGGGGCCGAAGTCCGAGCGCAGCGCGGCGACCATCCAACCCGAGAGATAGAGGTAACGCCCCTTGGTCGAGCCGAAGTGCTTCTTGATGGAGATCATCTTCTGCTGCCCGATGAAACCGTGCCAGCAGCCCAGCGACTGGGTGTAGTTGGCCGGGTCCGCATCGTAGGCGGCCATGTCCTGGCGCATGATCTTCGCGGTGTAACGGGCGATGTCGAGCCCGGTGTTGAAGCGGTTCTGCAGGCGCATGCGCGCCACCGACTCGGCCTCGATGCCGTTCCAGTTGGGTTCGTTGCCGATGGTCTGTCCGGCGGCGCTGATCGTGCTCTGGTAGGTCACTGGTCTCATCCCGTTCATGGTGCCGTTGGCCTGCATTGCGAAGGGCCTTGGAAGCGGCGGTTGTTTCCGATGACCTCCAGATACGGGCAAACTTTCTTGCGCGAAATGGCTTGCGCAGTGACGTTGTCAAACTTTACAAGATTTGCCTGTAAAGTTGTGTAGGCCTCACAGGAGCCACCCCTTATGGCGGAAACCCGCCCCTTGTACCTTGGTCCGCGCCTGCGCCGCTTGCGTCGCGAGCTCGGCCTCACCCAGCAGGCCATGGCCGACGATCTGGAGATCTCACCCAGCTACGTCGCGCTGCTTGAGCGCAACCAGCGTCCGGTCACGGCCGAGATGCTGGTGCGGCTTGCGCGCACCTACCGTCTGGAAATCGGCGACCTCGCAAGCGAGGACGGCGAGGACTATGCGCGGCGCCTGTCCGACGTGCTGCGCGATCCGATCTTCGCCGATATCGACCTGCCCGCGCTGGAAGTCTCGGACATCGCGATGAGCTTTCCGGGGGTGAGCGAGGCGTTGCTGCGCCTCCACGGCGCCTACACGCGCGAGCAACAGGCGCTGGCCGAACAGCGCGCGGCGGGCCCCGGGGCCGAGGAGAACGAGCCGGTGCGCGAGGCGCAGCGCTTTCTGGCGGCGCGGCGTAACTACTTTCACCCGCTCGACACCCGCGCCGAGGACCTCGCGGCCGAGATCGAGCAGGCAGGCGGGGCCGAGGCATGGCTCAAGGGCAAGGGCGTGCGCGTGCGCGCGCTGCCGCCCGAGGTCATGATGGGCGCACTGCGCCGTTTCGATAGGCACAACCAGCAACTCCTGCTTGATGACACGCTCGATGGTCCCAGTCGCGCCTTCCAGACCGCGACCCATATCGCGCACACCGCGATGCGCAGCGACATCAAGGCGATCCTGCGGGTGGAGACCTTCGCCAGTGAGACCACGCGGGTGCTCCTCCAGCGCGCGTTGGCGGCCTATGGCGCGGCGGCGATGCTCATGCCTTATGGCAGGTTCGCGCGCGCGGCCGAGCAACGTGGTTACGATATCGAGGCGCTGGGCGCCCTGTTCGGCGCGAGCTTCGAGCAGGTCGCCCATCGTCTCACCACGCTCCAGCGGCCCGGTGAGGAGCGCGTGCCGTTCTTCTTCCTGCGCCTGGACGAGGCGGGCAATGTTTCCAAGCGTCTGGATGGAGCGGGTTTCCCCTTCGCCGCGCACGGAGGAGGATGCCCCTTGTGGAGCGTGCATCAGGTCTTCCGTGCGCCGCGGGTGATCCATACCCAGTGGCTCGAGCTGCCTGGGGGAGAACGCTTCTTCTCGGTCGCGCGCACGGTGGCAAGCGGGGGCAACGGTTATGGACGAGGGCAGGTCACCCGCGCCGTGGCGCTGGGCTGCGCGGCAAGCGAGGCGCCCCGCCTGGTCTATGCCCGGGGGATGGAGCCGGAGACCGCGGAGGCGACGCCAATCGGCGTGACATGCCGGCTATGCCACCGACCGGAATGCGCGGCACGTTCGGTGCCGCCGATTGGACGTGATGTCATGGTCGATGACACGCGGCGCGGGGCGCAGCCCTATACGTTCACGGATGGCTGAAGGGCCCTGGCGCTAGGCATTTCGCCGGTGTCGGCGCTTGAAACTCCGTTACCCTTGTTCGCGTATCGCTCGCCTTGGGCGTCATGCCTGGTGAGGGCCATCGCTCGGGCGGTGGGAGGAAGGAGGGCGGCACAAGAGGATGGAGCGCGAGCCGTTCATACGCGCGATCGAGGTCTGGGTGCCGTCTGCCGACGGGACAACGATCGATCTGCAGTCGGGGATCTATGGCGAGATGGACTATTTCGCCTCAGCTAGCCGGGGCATGCAATTCCGCTTTGGGGAGGGACTTCCGGGACGCAGTTGGAAGGAGCAGAGGCCGATCCTGATCAAGGATCTCGCCAACTCGTTCTTCGTGCGCAAGGAAGCTGCGCTCAGCGAGGGGCTCAGTTGCGCCGTCGCGGTGCCGGGCTTCGACGGCGAACGATGTGTATCGGTGACCCTTTTCTTCTGTGGGGATGATCGCTACCGCCTCGGTGCCCTCGAACTGTGGTGCGCCCGTCAGGGGGAGGAGGAGCTGCGCCTCGAAGACGGCTATTTTGGGCGTGCACGACGCTTCGAGGCCGACGCGCATACCTTTCGCTTCCACCGCGGCTACGGCGTCCCGGGGAAGGCCTGGGACCAGGGGCGACCGGTCATCCTGCCCAAGCTATCGCCCGAGGGGCGGTTCAAGTGCAATGAAGCGCAGGAGCCGACCGGTTTCGACCGGGCGATGGCGGTGCCCTGTCCTTCACGCGATGGCGCAACCTGGGTGCTCACGCTCGTCTCTTCGCGTATTTCTCCGGTCGCGGGACGGGTTGAACATTGGCACCTCGACGAGAGCGGGTCCGCCTTCCGCTTTGCCGCGGGCTATTGTGAGACCGAGTGCGATCTCGCCCTGCTCCACGCACAGGCACATGTATCGACAGATGAGGGGCCTTTTGCGCGGGCTTGCCGCAAGGGCATTCCCCTCGTCGACGAAGATCTCGCTACCGATGTGACCGACCCGATTGCCCAGGGCGCGGTCGCGGCAGGTCTCAAGTCGATGGTGGTGTTTCCGCTTCACGGCGGCGAGCAATGCGACGCGGTGCTGGTCTGGTATTTCTGAGCCGGGCGATGCGAGGGGAAATGGCATTCGTGCCGAGCGCTTCCTATCTGGGAGAGCATGGGCGCTGGCCGTACATCTTCCGAGACATCTGCGCATGCGCGCGGTTATCGGGCCTCTGTCGGGGCAAGGCTGCCGGTGGTTCTGGTCGTGGCGGGCCTGCACGTTGTGCTCGCCTTTGTGGTTGTGAGCATGTTCGCACCCGGGCTGGCCGAGAACGTTGTTGCCGCTGGCGAACGGCTGGCCGTGACGTTCACGCAGGAGCCGCCTGAACCGCCCGAAGGTCCGGTGGAAGAGCCAGCGCCCGCGCCAGACCCCGCCCCCGAGCCGGAAGGCGCCTCGGCCGAAGCTGGAGAGCGCGCGCAAGCCAAGCCGGTTGCCGCGCCCGAAGCCCCCGTGGTCCTGCGCCCCCGCCCCGCACCACCGGTTTCGGGCGACGGCAACGAGAACGATGCGGGCGCAGCGGACACAGGTGAGAGCACCGGCGCTTCGGGCGAAGGGCTGGGGCCCGGTTCCGGGCGTCGCGGCCTGGGGCAGGGCGGAGGTGGTGGTGGCACGCCCACCGTGAAGATCGCCGGAGACATCAGTTCGGCGCGCGACTATCCGCGAAAGAGCCGCAAGCTGCGCCTCGGCCACTCGGTCGTCATCGATCTGCGCGTGGGGACCGAGGGGCGCGTGACAAGCTGCCGGGTCGTGCGTCCCAGTCCCGATCCGGCCGCGGACCGCATCACCTGCGAACTGGCGCAGGCCCGCTTCCGCTTTCGCCCGGCAACCAATGGTGCAGGCGAGCCGATCCCAGCGGTCTACCGCTGGCAGCAGCGCTGGTTCGTGCCCTGACGTGATGGCCGGAAGGTATGTCGCAGCCCGCTTGCGGGGCGCAGCCGATAGCGGCAGGATAGGCCGCAGATGATCACGCAAACCATCCAACTCGCCCTGATCCCTGTGTTCGTGCTGGTGGCTATCGGCAACATTCTCAACATCCTGTCCACCCGGCTGGGGCGGGTCGTCGACCGGGCGCGGCTGCTGCAGAAGCTCTATGCCGAGACCGAGGGCGGAGAGCATGATGGCATCGTGCGCGAGATCCGGCTGGTTGACCGGCGCATCAAGATCATCACGCGCGCGATCCGCCTGATGGTGCTTTCGGCCCTCGCCATCGGTTCGACTGTCGCTGTTCTTTTCCTGCAGGGCCTTGCTGGCCTTGACCTGCATGTCTTGGCCGCAGGGATCTTCCTTGTCTCCATCATCCTGCTGTTGATCGCGCTTGTCTTGTTCCTTCAGGAGACCCAGGTCGCGGCGGACGCCTTGCAGGTTCCGGCCGATCTCCTCGAACTGCACCGCAATATCTGACGCGTTCGACCGGACGGCGCAGGTCTTGTCCGGGCAACAAAAAAGGCCGGTCGCGAGGACCGGCCTTTTTCGTGTTGGCTATCCGTCAGGCTGCGATCAGGCGGCCAGCTGGAAGGGGGCGATTTCGCCTGAAAGGTAAAGCTTCTTGGCCTTGGCGCGGCTGAGCTTGCCCGAACTGGTGCGCGGCAGGCTCTTGGGCGGAACCAGCTCGACCACGCAGTTCATGCCGGTAATCGAACGGACCTTGTCGCGGATCAGTTCGCGCAGTTCGAGGCGCTTGTCCGGGTCCGAGACGCGGCAATGGACGAGCACGGCAGGCGCTTCCTCGCCAGCGTCGGTCTCGACCGAGAAGGCCGCGATGTCACCGTGGTTGAAGCCGGGCAGCTGCTCCACGGCCCACTCGATGTCCTGGGGCCAGTGGTTCTTGCCGTTGATGATGATCATGTCCTTCGCGCGGCCCACGATGAACAGGTACCCTTGCGCCATGTAGCCCATGTCGCCGGTATCGAGCCAGCCATCGACGAGGCATTCCGCCGTCGATTCGGGGTCGCGGAAGTAGGAGTGCATGACACTGTCACCGCGGCACCAGACCTTGCCGATCTGGTGGTCGGCGAGTTCCTGGCCGTTCTCGCCGCGGATCACCACTTCCATGTCGCGCACGGGCTTGCCGCAGTTGACGATGGCGCGGTAGCGGGCAGGGCGGCTGAGGTCGCGGGGCGTGCCCGAGAGGCGTTCTTCCTCGACCAGTTCGACGCGAATGCCTTCGCCCGGCGGCATGATCGTGACCGCCAGGGTCGCCTCGGCAAGGCCGTAGCTGGGCAGGAACGCGCTCGCCTTGAAGCCGGCCGGGGCAAAGGCGTTGACGAAGCTCTGCATGACATCGGGGCGGATCATGTCCGCGCCGTTGCCGGCGAGGCGCCAGCGCGCGAGGTCGAAGCGCTCATCGACGCTGGTCTGGCTGGAAATGCGGCGTGCGCAGATATCGTAGCCGAAGGTCGGCGAGTACGAGATCGAGGTGCCCTCGTTGCGCGTGATCATGTCGAGCCAGGCGAGCGGACGGCGGGCAAAGTCCTCGGTCTTGAGGTAGTCGCCCGAGACCTGGTTCGCGATCAGCGAGAGGAAGCAGCCGACAAGGCCCATGTCGTGATACCACGGCAGCCAGGAGATGCAGCGGTCGCTCTCGATCAGCTGCATGCCGTGGCTGTGCGCGGCCAGGTTCGACATGAGCGAGCGGTGGGTGACCGCCACGCCATGCGGGAAGCGGGTCGAGCCGCTCGAGTACTGCAGGTAGCAGATGTCGTCGGGGCTGGCCTTGGGCAGTTCGGTCGCGGGCGCGTCCTTGGCCGCGAAATCGGCCCAGGTGGCGTGGCCGCAGCCCTGACGCTCGGCGGCGGCCGAGGTGAGGTGGGCGATCTCGTCGGGGCCGATCAGGAGCAGCGGGTCCGCGCTCGACAGCTGGACCGAGAGCTGCTCGATGTAGTTGTCCTTGCCGCCAAAGCTGGTGGGCAGCGGCAGGGGCACCGGCCAGGCACCCGCGTAGACCGTCGCGCAGAACAGCGCCGCGAAGTCCGCCCCGGTCTCGGCGATAAGCGCAATGCGGTCACCCGGCTTCACGCCGCGCGCGATCAGCGCGTAGGCGACCTTGTGCGCGTCATCGCGCAGTTCGCGGAAGGGGTAGACCTGTTTGAGTTTTCCACGTGGATCGTGGAAATTGAAGCCGCGCTGGCCCTGGGCCGCATAATCAAGGGCGTCGCAGAAGGTGTCGAAGTCCGCGAACCGGCGCGCAAGCGCGTCCTCGTTCGGGGTGGCGATCAGCGCCGCATCGGTCTTCGTCACCATGCTGATGGTGTCGCTCATTATATCGTAACCCGTTGTCTGTTCTAACTATCCTGAAAGAGTCCGCCTCGGCCTACTGGTTCGTTCGTGAACCGGATATTGCCAAGGTTTTCTCCTTGCAGGGGTCCATAAGCACTCCCCATTCTGCGCCGAGTGTGGCACGAATAGGGCAAGATGTCTGCCAAGCGTCGCAATCCCCGTCCGCTCGACCTGCCTCGACTCGAGGAAATGGCGCTCGCCTATGTCGCGCGATTCGCCACAACGCAAGCCAAACTGCGTGCCTATCTGGTGCGCAAGGTGCGGGAACGCGGCTGGGAAGGCGAGGACGCGCCGCCGCTCGACGCGCTCGTGGAGCGGTATGCGCAAGCGGGCTACGTCGATGACGAGACCTGGGCGCGCATGAAGGCGGGCAGTCTGCTGCGGCGCGGTTACGGGGCTCGCCGGGTACGCGAAGCGCTCAACCAGGCCGGGGTGGATGAGGATGTACGCGAGGATATGGCGCCGGGCGAAGCGCAGCAGCGCGAGGCGGCGCTTGCTCTTGCGCGAAGGCGTCGCCTGGGTCCGTTCTCGCGTCTGGAAGAGATCGACCGCCCCACGCGCGAAAAGCACATTGCCGCGCTGCTGCGGGCGGGGCACGGGCTGGAGGTGGCGCGCCGCATCATCGAGGCAAGTGATGAGCGCGCGGCCGAGGAGTGGGTCGCCGAAGCGTTCGACGAGTGAGAAGGGCCTATCGCCTTCCGGGCTGGGCATAAAGAAAGCCGGCGCGTGCAAGGGACAACACGGCGCCGGCTTCTCTAGCCCCTTCGGGCTTGCCGAATATCACTTCGGAAAGGGTCAGCGGCACTTGGGCCTGCTGGTGCTGCGCTCGACTTCGCGGCCAAGGAGCGCGCCAGCGGCTGCGCCGACCACCGTACCCACGGTCCGGTCACCACGCGAATCGATCGCGCGTCCGGCAAGGGCCCCGGCAACGCCGCCGATCAGAAGACCGGTCGTGCCATCCGACTTCTTGCAGCGATAGCGCCCGCGGTCATCGCGCCAGTAGCGGATGCCGTTGTCGGTGCGGTGGTAGCGATGGTGGTCGCGCGCGGCGACTTCGGTCGTGGTAGCAACGAGGGTTGCGGGGGCGGCGACAGCCGTCATGGCGGCGGCGAGAATGAGGTTACGCATCAGCGTTCTCCTGTGAAAATTTGCGATCCGTTCGGGATAGGAACTCGCTGATAAGCCAAGTGATCCCCAACCTCAGATGAACGAAACGCCGCGGCCGCGAAGGCGCGTCGGGATGTGCGCATGATGCGGTGAAGTGTGCATATGTGCGCTTTGTGCATGGGCACTTTCGCGATTGGGATCGGCAAAGCCGGGGCAAATGCACGCTAGGCGCTTGGCATCGGCGCAAAAGAGGTCTAACGCGCGGCTCATGGGAATCCTGTCCAAGATCTTCACCTGGTGGGACGGCGCCACCATCGGCACCTCGCTCTGGTCCTCGCGTAATGGCGAGCACGTGGGCACTGACGCGCAAGGTAACAAGTATTACCGTGCGAAGAAGGCCAAGACGACCGAGGGATACGAGCGGCGCTGGGTGATCTACGCCGGTGCGAACGACGCAAGCCGCGTGCCTTCGGAATGGCATGGCTGGCTGCACCACTCCTATGACGACGTGCCGGAAAGCCACCTGCCGCCCGCGCGCATCTGGGAAGCGGACTACACCCCCAACGCAACCGGCACCGTGGCCGCCTACCGTCCGCAGGGCGCGCTTGAGCGTGGCGGCCGCCGCGCGGCTGCGACCGGCGACTACGAGGCATGGTCCCCGGACGCCTGAGCGTTTCAGGGCTTATGGTTTCGCTCTATCGCCGTGTCCGCGGCTTCCTGCCCCCGGTATTGCTGAGCGGCGTGCTGGCCGCCTGCGGCGGTGCGCCTGAACCGGCGCCCGCCGAAACCGAAGTGCCCGAGGCTATCGCGGGCATGCAGGCTGGCCCTGCGCAGGCCGCGCAAGGGCAGGAACTGGGCACGCCCAACAAGGACCGGGTGGCTACGCTCGGCATCCTCAACAAGCGTAACAACCTTACCCAGGACATCACGATCAAGCCGGGCGAATCCAAGCGTCTGGGCAATCTCGTGGTGAAGCTGGCCTCCTGCGAGAAGTCGCTCCCCTGGGAGCGCCCGCAGGAAGAAGGCGCCTTCGTCCAGGTCTTCGTGGAAGAGCGGGCCAGCGTCGAGGAGAAGCCAGCCTGGCACAAGGTCTTTTCGGGATGGCTCTTCAAGAACTCGCCGGCGCTCAACGTCGTCGAGCACCCGGTCTATGACGTCTGGGTCAAGAACTGCGCGATGAATTTCCCGGGCGAAGAAGACGGCTCGGCCTCACCGGCATCTTCCAGCAGCACGGCAAACGCCTCGGGAAGCGGTAGGGCCGCGGACTGATCCGGTGTTTCGGGCTCGTCCTGAGCGCCATTCAACAAGGTCAGATAGCGCGCTTGCGGGATCTCCACTGCGCCGAGCGAGGCTAGGTGCGAGGTGATGAACTGGCAGTCGAGCAGCTGTGCGCCGCCCCGGCGCAGGGCCGCCACGAGCCAGCACAGTGCGACCTTGGACGAGTCGCGCGTGCGCGAGAACATGCTCTCCCCGCAGAAGACCCCATCGAAGCCGACCCCGTAGAGCCCGCCGACAAGCGCGCGTTCGCCCGTTTGCGCGTCGCGCTGCCAGCATTCGACCGAATGGGCGAGGCCAAGGGTATGCAGCATTTCGTAACTGCGCTGGATGCGGAGGCTGATCCAGCTTTCGCCGGTCTCGTCGCCGTCCTCCTCAAGTTCGGAGGGGCGCACGGCACGCGGCGCGGCGCAGGCGTCCATCACCTGCGAGAAGGCGGCATTGCAGGTCACCTCGAAGCGGCCGCGCTTCAAGGTGCGGGCGAGCGAATGCGAGACGTGGAGCCCGTCGAGCGGCAGGATCGCGCGCATGCGCGGTTCGATCCAGAAGACTTCGGGGTCCTCACGGCTGTCGGCCATCGGAAAGATCCCGCTGCGATAGGCCAGCATCAGGATCTCGGGCTCGATGATGTCATCTGACTTGGGTGCGTGCACGTGGCCGAGACTAGCAAATCGGCGCCGGGGGCAAATACCTTTTTCAGCCGGACAGGGGCACCTTTGGGTGAAGAATTTGCGGCAAGGCCAATTAGGTCCTTGTCATCTGTCTCTGCACGCTCTAGAGGGCCCGTCACCCGCAGGAGTGTAGCTCAGTTGGTAGAGCATCGGTCTCCAAAACCGAGGGCCGCGGGTTCGAATCCTGCCACTCCTGCCATTTTCCTCACATCGTCGAAAAACGCCACCCCATCCAGGGGCGGCAAGTGGCCACACCACGTGCGCGCCCTTGCCAATTGCGCGCGCTGAATTATGGGAACCCGACCGCAAAATTCGGGGCGAGGGTGTGGCAGTGTCCTGCCATCGCAGCGTGGAGTGAGGCCAGCATTCGCATATGACGGACAAGTCGCAGATGGACGTTTCGCCCAAGGCGGAGCCGGTGATGCCCGCGTCCGGCGCGGGGGATGCGCCTGCATCCACGCAGGAAAGCGCGCCCCGCGCCCGCTATGACCTCGTTTTCTGGGTGGGGATCGCGCTGGCTCTCTTTGCCGCGATGCCCGCTCTCGTTGCCTGGACGCCGCAGATGACCGACTACCCCTCGCATCTGGCGGGGTACAAGATCATGCTCGAGCACGGCAGCAATCCCTTCCTGACCTGGTATTTCCTGTTCCACTGGGAGTGGACCGGGAACCTGGGGGTGGAGCTCCTGATGGTGCCGCTGGCGCCGCTCTTCGGGGTGGAACTGGCCGGGCGCATCATCGTCGCGGCCATCCCTGCGCTGACAGGGCTGGGCATTGTCGCGGTGTCCTGGGTGCTGCGGCGCCGAGTCGGCATCGGTCCGATCCTGGCCATGGTGACGATCTGGTCGCCCTCGCTGCTCATGGGCTTTCTCAATTATTCGCTTTCGCTGGCCCTGGCGCTGTTCACGTTCGCGCTCTGGGTGAAGATGGAAGGCTCGGCCTGGCGACGGGTGGTGATGATCCCGCTGGGCTTCGTGGTCTGGCTCAGCCACGTGTCGGGCTGGGGGATCCTGGGCGTGATGGTCTTCGGCTACGAATGGACCCGGCGCGGGAGCTGGCGGGACTGGCGCCCGTTCCTTGCCCCCTGGCCGCTGATCTTTCCGCTCCTGCCGATGCTGGCGGGAATGGGGGCCAACTCCAAGGTGTCCTACGGGCGCTGGGGCGTGCTCGAATACAAGTGGGGCATCCTCTACAAGGCGCTGCGCAGCTACGACTATGTCTTTGACATCGCGACCTTGGTCGCAGTCCTGCTGGTGGCCTTGGCGGCTCTGGTGGTGAAGCGGATCGACGGGCGTCTGGGTTGGGCGGCGCTGATCATGTTCGGCCTCACCATGGCCGTGCCGCGCCAGATCTTCGGCGGCGATTATGCCGATTATCGCCTGAGCACCGCGGCGCTCATGATCCTCCTGATGGCGGTCGACTTCCGCGCGAAGGCGCCGGTCTGGTTCTTGACGGCGTGTTCGCTGCTCTTTGTCGCGCGTACGGGCCTGACGTCGGTGGTCTGGTACCGTGATGCGCAGACCGCGCGCACCCTGATCAAGGCGCTCGACTACGTGCCCGAGGGCGCCAGGGTCGCCACGGCCGTGGCTATCCCGCGCCGCCAGTGGTTCTTCGGGCCCTTCGAGCATTTCGGCAGCTATGCCGTCGTGCGGCGCAGCGCGATGGAGAATTCCAACTTCGCGCTGCCCGACGTGCACATGCTTTCGATGCGTGAGGAGGGTTACCGCTTTGCCGACCCGTCGCACCGCATTCTCTACTCGTCCTACCAGCGCATCGACCTCAGGAAGTTCCGTCCGGCCAATCACGCCGACTACCTGTGGTACATCGGAAATTCGCAGCCCGTCGCGCTGCCCGATGGCGCGCACATCGTCTATGAGACCGAGAATTCGTTCCTTGCGCGCCTGCCCGACGCCGTGGACCTTGCAAATCCGGCGAACGGAAGCTAAGTCAACATCTCTTCCGACATGAGGATCCTTTACCGCCCCTCCCGGCCTTGGCCGGGACGGCGATGAGCCCTAGCCGGAAGACACGGAACCTATCTTCATTTGCGTTCGCGCAAACTAGGCAAGAGACACGAGAGCGTTACGGACATGGCCAAGATCAATCCCGGCGAATTCATGCGCCAGGTTCAGGCAGAAACGCGCAAGATCCACTGGCCCTCGCGCCAGGAAACGGTGACGACCGCGATTTTCGTCGGCATCATGACGGTGCTGCTTGCGACGTTCTTCCTGGGCGTGGACGCGCTTTTCGGCTGGGTCGTCAGCTCGCTGCTGTCGCTCCTGTGATCGCTTAGAACCTGTAGACCCAAAAGAGAGAATCATGGCCCGCTGGTACATCATCCACGCCTATTCCGGCTTCGAGAACAAGGTGAAGGAAGCCATCATCGCCGAGGCCGAACGCATGGGCCTCTCGCAGCTTGTCGAGGACATCCAGGTCCCGTCCGAGACGGTGACCGAGGTCAAGCGCGGCAAGAAGGTCCAGGTCGAGCGCAAGACCATGCCGGGCTACGTGCTCGCCAAGCTGGGCCTGAACGACGATGTCTACCACCTCGTCAAGAACACGCCCAAGGTCTCGGGCTTCCTGGGCGTCAACGGCAAGCCGCAGGCGATCAGTGAAACCGAGGCTTCGCGCTATTTCGGCGCCGCCGAAGCCGCCGCTGCCGAGCCGCGCAAGCAGGTCAGCGTCGATTACGAGATCGGTGATTCGGTCAAGGTGCTGGAAGGCCCCTTCGCGAGCTTCAACGGCATCGTCGAGGAACTCGATTTCGACAAGAGCCGCGTCAAGGTCTCAGTCTCGATCTTCGGCCGCGCGACGCCCGTCGAACTCGACTTCGAGCACGTCGAGCTTAGCAAGTAATCTGCGCATTTCCCATGCTGCACTGCGCGGCGGGGAAGGCGAGGAGAGGGGCGCTGCACAGCGCCCCTTTTCATTTGGTGCGTTGTGGTGTAACGGCGCGCCCTTCGGACCGGCTTTTTGCCGGTGCGATTCCCGGCGGGAGAGGGCGAAGGTCCCTGCAGGCGCAGATGCCTCCTCCCTCGTCACACCGCTAAACATGAGGGCTTCCGGTGGGGGCCCGACAGTGTGAAAGGAGGCCATCGTGGCCAAGAAAATTGAAGGTTACATCAAGCTGCAGGTGCCCGCGGGCGCAGCGAACCCCTCGCCGCCGATCGGTCCGGCGCTGGGTCAGCGCGGCGTGAACATCATGGAATTCTGCAAGGCGTTCAATGCCGCCACGCAGGAGATGGAAAAGGGCATGCCGATCCCGACCATCATCACCGTGTACGCCGACCGCAGCTTCACGTTCGTCACCAAGACGCCGCCTGCCACCTTCCTCATCAAGAAGGCTGCCAACCTCAAGTCCGGCTCGAAGGAGCCCGGCAAGGTTTCGGCCGGAAAGATCGCGCGCTCGAAGCTGACCGAGATCGCCGAGATGAAGATGAAGGATCTCAACGCCAACGACATGGACGCGGCGACCCGCATCATCGAAGGCTCGGCCCGCGCGATGGGTCTCGAAGTGACGGAGGGCTGATCTGATGGCCAAGATTACGAAGAAGCAGAAGTCGCTGACCGAAAAGCTGGGCGACAACATGAAGCTCTACGCCGTTGGCGAAGCGCTCCAGACCCTGCGTGACCTCAAGACCACCAAGTTCGACGAGACCATCGAAGTCGCGATGAACCTGGGCGTCGATCCGCGTCACGCTGACCAGATGGTCCGTGGCATGGTTTCGCTCCCGGCCGGCACCGGCAAGACCGTCAAGGTCGCCGTGTTCGCCAAGGGCGACAAGGCGGACGAAGCTCTCGCCGCTGGCGCCGACAAGGTTGGTGCGGAAGACCTCATGGAAGACATGCAGGCCGGCAACCTCGACTACGACCGCGTCATCGCCACCCCGGACATGATGGGCGTCGTCGGCCGTCTCGGTAAGCTGCTGGGCCCCAAGGGCCTCATGCCGAACCCGAAGCTGGGCACCGTCACCCCGAACGTGACGCAGGCTGTGAAGGACGCCAAGGGCGGCCAGATCGAGTTCCGCGTCGAGAAGCAGGGCATCATCCACGCGGGCATCGGCAAGATGTCGTTCTCGGATGAAGACATCCAGAAGAACTTCGCCGCGTTCGTCGATGCGATCGTCAAGGCGAAGCCCTCGGGCGCCAAGGGCAAGTACGTTCAGAAGATCGCGCTGTCCTCGTCGATGGGCCCCGGCCTCAAGATCGACACCGCGCAGGTTCAGGGCGCCTGAGCGCACTACTTGCACAAGATCGTGTGAGCCTTTTCGTTAAGGCTCCCCCGTTCTGAACACGAAAACGGCCGGCAAGGATTGTCCTTGTCGGCCGTTTTCGCGTGTGCGGCCTAGGGCATGTCTTCCTCGTCCCGCAGCGCAGGCGGTGCGAGTGGGTTGGGCAAAGTCTCGCTCCACTCGAAGCGGGTAGCGTTCTCGCGCACGACGGGCGCTTCGCGTCCGGCCCGAGGCTGGAGGAGGCGGTCGATGGGCTCCATCACGATGCGGACCGGATGGCCCGCGTAGCGCGCGATTCCGGGGACGCGCGTGTCCGGATCGTAAGGCGTGCGGTCGGTCAGTGCGGCGATCGAGAGGATCCCGGCATCGCGCAGAAGGGCGGCTTGGCGCAGGTAGATTTCCGCTTCGGTCTGGGCCGCAGCCGTGCGCGCGTTGAGCAGATCGTTGGTGACCTGGAGCACGTCGCGCAAGGTGCGGATGCCCGCAGTCTCCTGGCGTGAGACGCCGTCCACGGCGCGTTCGCCCGCCTGTACGGCAGCGCGGTAGCGTGGAAGGGACGCCTCGGCGGCCTGAAGGCGGCTCCAGTTGGCGGCGAGTGTCTCGCGCATGGTTCGGCGGGCTTCCTCCACGAACTGCTGGTCGGCGAGGTTCGCCGCGATGGCCTGGCGCAGCGCAGAGGATTGCAGCCCGCCGGAATAGAGCTGGAGCGTCAGCCGTACGCCGGCACTTACCGCCTCCTCCCGCACGGTGTTCTGATAGGGGGAGAGTGGTGAGCGCGAGAGGGCGGAGAAGGCGCTGACCTGGGGGCGCATCTGGGCCCGGGCGGCGCGCACCTGCGCCCGCGAGGCTTCGGCTGTCAGTGTGGCGGCGGTCAGGTTGGGGTTGTACCTCTCTGCGGTCACGTAAAGCGTTTCCAGTGTGGAGAGGCCGGGCAGCGGTGGTGGGGACGCCAGGTCCTGGGGATAATGCCCGACGAGGTGGCGGTAACGTGCCGCGCTGGCCTCGACCGTTGCGCGCGCTTCGATGACGCGTCCGGCGGCGAGTTCGAGTCGGTTGGCGGTCTGCTCCAGATCGGGCCGGGTGGAGTCGCGCAGGGCGTAGCGCGCGGCGATGACATCGTTCTGGCCACGCAGCAGTTCGTAGTTTTCGACCGCAATGGCATAGAGTTGGGTGTCACGGCGCACGCCGACATAGGCGGATACGACGTCGAGCAGGAGTTGCTGGGTCTGCCCGCGCAGCGCCTCACGCGCGGACAGGCGGGTCGCTTCGGCCGCATCTATTCCTGCGGCCAGGCGCCCGGATGTGAAGAGCGGTTGGTTCAGCGATAGCTCCACACTGGATGCAAATCCCTGGTCCTCGGCGGGCAGTGCGGTGCCGCGGGTGCGCGCTGCCGTGAAGGTGTGCTGCGCAGAGAGGCTGAGGCTGGGGCCATAGGCCGCGCGTGCCTGCACCACGAGTTCATCGCTGGCCGCGACAAGATCGCGGTTCCCCTGCAATTGCGGATTGCCCGCGTAGGCCGAGGCAAGCGCTTCGGCGAGCGTTTCGGCACGGCTCTGGGGCGCGGTCAGCGGGAGCGAGACGGCCAGCAGGCATGGCAGCGAAAGGGCGGGTACGCGGCGCAAGGGCAAGCGAAGGAGCAAGGCAGATCCCCTTTGTCGGACGGCTGGGAATTCGAGCGGGCCCCTATTCAATCCGGAACAGAGGTGTTCGCGGTGTCGGTGTACGTTGTGGGCTGTTCTAATGCAGCGCGAGATAGTTCCAGACAGGACGCAACTATGAATCGACTGGATTGGGGCGGCCCTATTGGGGGCGGGAAACGCCACCTGCGTGCGGAATACTTGTGCGGAGGTTCGCCATGCTGAATCCGTTCGGACGCCTTTCGCAGGACCTGCGTGACGCCCTCAGGGGACTTGGCCGCGTGGCTCCGGTCGTGCTGGTCATCAGCAGTGTCTACAATGTCCTGCTGCTTTCGGGTTCGTTCTTCATGCTGCTGGTCTACGACGATGTCCTGCCCAGTCGCTCGCTTCCCTCGCTGTTCAGCCTGCTTGCGCTCGTGCTCCTCGCCTACGTGTTCCAGGCCGTGCTTGATGTCGTGCGGGGGCGGATCATGGTTCATGTCGGATCGCGCTTTCTGGAGGAGACCAGCGGGCGCGTGCTCGACATTCTCGCCCGCTTCGAGCTTTCCCGTGGCAGCCTGCCCAACGGGACCCAGGTGGTTCGCGATGCCGATACCGTGCGGGGGTTCCTGTCGGGGCCGGGCCCTCTCGCGCTTGTCGATCTGCCCTGGATCCTCGTCTATCTCGCCGTCCTTAGCGTGTTCCACTGGAGCCTGGGGCTGCTTGCGCTGGTGGGGGTGGGCGTGCTGGTCACGCTGATGGTGGCCAACAACCGCTCCACTGGCCCGCTGGCGCTGGAGACGATGAAAGCGGGTGCGCGGCGCTCGGCCCTGGCCGAGGCCACCTTGCGCAACGCCGAGACGCTGAAAGCTCTGGGAATGGCGCCGTCTCGCCGGGATGAGTGGACCGAGGCCGAGGCCGCATATCTGCGCGCGAACGAAGCTTTCTCCGCGCGCGCCAGCACGCTGTCGGGGGCGACCAAGGCGTTCCGCATGTTCCTCCAGTCTGCCACTCTGGCGCTCGGCGCCTATCTCGTGATCGAAGGGCAGGCGACAGGCGGCATCATTATCGCCAGCTCGATCCTGTCCTCGCGGGCACTGGCTCCGGTGGAGCAGGTGATTGCCCATTGGAAATCAATGGTGGCCTGTGGCCAGGCGTTGGGGCGCATGCGCGAGCTGATGGAAGCCGTTCCCGCGCAAGCCGAACCGCTGGGGCTAGAGCCCCCGCGCGAGGCTTTGCGCGTACAGGGGCTGACCGCGGGACCTCCGGGGCTCAAGCGGGTGACCCTTGCCGAGGTACGCTTCTCCCTGAAGGCCGGGGACGCGCTGGCGGTGGTCGGGCGCAGCGGGTCGGGCAAGACTACGTTGGCGCGTGTGCTGTGCGGGGTCTGGAGCCCGCTGCGCGGTGCGGTGCGGCTTGATGGGGCGACGCTGGATCAATGGTCGGCGTCCCAGATCGCGCAGTTCATGGGCTACGTGCCCCAGAAGATCGAGCTGTTCGAGGGCACGATTGCCGAGAATATCGCGCGTTTTCGGCCCGATGCGGACCGGGACAAGATTCTGGCGGCGGCCCGCGCGGCGGACTGCCACGAACTGATCGTGCGCCTCGAAGGGGGCTATGGCGGACGGATCGGCCCGGGCGGAGGAGGTCTCTCGGCCGGGCAGCAGCAGCGCATTGCGCTGGCCCGCGCGCTCTATGGCGATCCCTTCCTCGTGGTCATGGATGAGCCCAACAGCAATCTCGACCACGAAGGTGAGGCCGCGCTGGCCCACGCCATTGCGGCGCTGCGCGCGCGCGGCGGCATTGCCATCGTGATCGCGCACCGCCCCGCCATCGTTTCGCAGGTGAGCCACATCATGGTGATGAACGGCGGACGCGTCGAACGCTTTGAAACCCGCGCGGAGTTCGAGACGCGCATGCGCGCGAGCAAGGACGCTTCGAGCACGGCCAAGGACAGCAAGAGGGCAGGAGGCAATGCCATGGACGGGGAGGCTGCGCATGCGCTGCGCACGGTGCGTATGGAAGAGGAGCTCGACCAGTGAACGTTCATTCCTCCATGCTCGATCCCGTTCCGCTGCACGGCGGCGAACCTCTCGTGCGTGCGCCAGAGGCGAGGGGGGAGCGACGCCTGACGCGGCTGTCCCGCCTGGGGCTGGGGACGGTCGGCGCGCTGGTGGTGGGTGGACTCGGGCTCGTGGCCTTGCTCCCCATGGCAGGTGCGGTCATCGCGCCGGGCACGGTGACGGTGGAAACCCACGTGAAAGAGATCTCGCATCCCTATGGCGGCGTGGCCTCCGAAATTCTGGTCGAGGATGGCGACGCGGTGCGCAAGGGGCAGCCCCTGGTCCGGCTGGATGACAGTGTTACTGGGGCTTTCGCCACTTACGCAGGATTGGAGCTTGATCAGCTGGTCGCGCGGGCCGCGCGCTTGCGGGCGATAGAGGCGGGCGCGCGGAGCATCGATTTTCCCGAGGAACTGCAGGCACGTGCAAGCGAACCGGGGGTGGCCCGAGCAATGGAGGACGAACGGCTCAGCTTCGAGCTGGAGCGACGCGCCCGCGCCGACCAGTTGGGGCAGCTGCGCGCGCGCGTGGTCCAGACCCGCGCGGATGCCGACAGCTATCGCAGCCAGTTGGGCGCGCTGGGCGAGCAGGAGCAATTGATCCGGCAGGAACTGGAGCAGATGCGCGCACTCTACGCGGATCGCCTGACCACGCTTGACCGCCTCAACGCCCTCGAGCGCTCGGCTGTCGGTGTACGTTCCGAGCGTGAAGGGGCCGGCGCCGGCCTGGTGCAAGCCCGCGCGCGGGTTGGCGAATTGCGGGTGCAGATGGCGGGCCTCTCCAGCCGTGCGCGAAGCGAGGCGGCGCTGGAGTTGGCCCAGGTTGAGGCCGCCATCGCGCAGCGTCGGAGGGAGACGGCGGAAGCGCGCGACCGGGCCGAGCGGACGGTGATCCGTGCTCCGCAGGATGGACTGGTCGACAAGCTCGCCGTGCGAACCCTGGGGAGTGTGGTTCCGGCGGGCGAGCCCCTGATGGAGATCGTCCCCGAAGCCGATCGTCTGGTTGTACGCGCGCAGGTGCGGCCCATGGATATAGATCAGGTCCTGTCGGGGGGCGTGGCCCATGTTCGCTTCTCGGCGCTCAATATGCGCACGACCCCCGAACTTGAGGGCAAGGTGACGCATATCGCCGCCGACAGTTCTCTGGATCGAGTGACCGGTGCTACGTACTATCCGGTCACTATCACCATTTCGGATGCAGAGTTCGACAAGCTTGAGAAGGCCCGTATTTCTGTGGGTATGCCGGTCGAAGTCTTCGTGCAGACCGAAGAGCGTACGATCCTGCACTACATTATTAGGCCGCTTTCGGATCAACTCCGGCGGGCGCTGCGCGAGTAGGTGCGATACCTCAAGGACATTCTTCTTAGGTTGAAACCGAAAGGTCGATGGCCATGACGGCATGTCCCGCCAGCAGCAAACGGATCGACGGTACCTGGCGCCCCGGTGCATCGGGAGTGGTGGGCCACGCCGTCGCGGGGCGCTGGGGATGGTGGATTGGAAGTGCGAGCCTTGCGATGGGGGGCGTCGCCATGCCGGTAGGGCTTCATGCGCAGAGCCTGGGGGCGGGATGGGCGCTCGATGGCACACCCTCGCTGGACCGACCAGGGGTTGCGGGCAACCGGATTGAGCCCGGGTTCGAGACTACGCCGCTCCAGGTCGGCCCGTTCCGGCTCGAACCCAGAATCTCGGCCATTGGGGGCTACGATGGCAACGTCTTCAACGAACCCGACGCGCGCCGTGACGCGGCGCTGGTCGTGGCTCCTCGCCTCGATGTCGCGCTCGACGATCCGCGGCATCGCGTGAATGTGGTGCTGTCCGGTCGCTTGCGCCGCTTCGCTCGGACGGGGACGGAGAACAGCGACGCGTACGGCGCGCGCGGTAATGGCCGCTTTGCTCTCGGCCCCAATGTGCAATTTGGCGTGACACTGGAAGCTACCCGGCAGATTGAACCACGCAGTTCCTCGGGCGCCGCGACCAATGCGCGTGAACCGGTGAGTTACCACCGTCTTGGCGGGGAGGCGGCTCTGCAGTTCGACCTTGGCCGCTTGCGGGTGTCCGGTGGGGCGGGCGTTCGCCGTGTGTCTTACAATGATCTGGATTTGCGTGAAGGCGATACTCGGGACCAGTCCTTCCGCGATACGCGGGCACTGTCGGCCGATTTGCGGATTGCGTACGATCTTTCGGGATTTCTTTCCGCGTTTGTCCAGGCGCGGGGGGATACACGCCATTCGTTCCGCGCCGCGCCCAACCAGGCGCGCGATTCGCGTGGCGGGGCCATCACCGCAGGGATCAAGGGCGAGATCGCGCCTCTGGTTTCGGTGGAGGCGTCCGCGGGATACCAGGTGCGCGACTACGACAATCCTGACTTCCGGGATTTTCAGGGAGTTGGCTTCAAGCTTGAGGGGGAGTGGTACGCCACCCCCTTGCTGACCTTGCAGCTGCGCGCTGAACGCCGTTTCCGCAACAGCGGCAACAGGGATGTGGCGGGCATTCTGGAAGATACGCTCACCGCAACCGTGTTCTACGATCCGACGCGGCGCTTGCGCCTGTCGCTCGCAGGGGAAGTCGCTCGGGACAACTACCGCGACGTCTCCACGCGGGCTCGCCGTGTACGCGCTGATGTGCAGATCCAATATCGCATCAACCGGCACGTCGCACTTGCCGGGCAGGTCTACTGGCGTGACCAGCATGTGTCCGGAGCGCCGCTCGTCAACGCCTTCACCGCATTCGGCGCGGGCCTGGGTCTGACCATCACCCCATGACCGCATGGAACACACCAGCCAGGGAGCCTGTCGCTTGAACCTGCCCGCCCTCTACGAGCCGCAAGGCCGACCGCCGCAGCTTCTCGCCCGGGATACCGGGACTTACCGCGAGGAGGATGGCGAGGACGCCATCTCGGTACGCTTCCTTTTCGCCATGCTCATGCGGCGCCGGGAGGTCGTGGTACTCACTCTGGCCCTGTGCGTCATGCTGGCTCTCGTCTTCACCTCGGCGCAGTCCCGCATATATTCGGCGAGCGCGGACGTCGTCATGATTACCGGCGACACCCAGATTGCTCCCGAGGACGAAGGAGAGGCCCGGGAAGGGCCGACCCGGGCTGAGGATGTGGAAACACAAATCCAGTTGATCCGCTCGCGCGATATGGCGGGTCAGGTCCTCGAAGCGACCGGATTGGAGGAGGACGCATCCTTTCGGGCCGACGTGCTGGAACCACGCTCGATGCTGGACAACCTCCTTGGCACAGTAGGGCTCTCGGACAGGCAAGGCGCGAGCCAGGAGGTCGACGCGGCGACCCTGCGTGAGCGGGCGGTCACCTATCTGATCAAGCGCATACATGTCATCCGGGTGGGCAATTCCTTCAACCTGCGCATCGAATTTTCCGACGTGGACGCGGCGCGCACGGCGCAGATCGTCAATACCTATGCGCGGCTCTACACGCTTGATGACCTGCAGGAACGAGCACGGGGCAGCGCTGAAGCGGCGGAAACCCTGCGCGAAAAGGTCGCGGAACTGAGCGAAACGGCGAATGCCGCCTTTGCCAAGGTCCAGGCCTACCGGGTGGCCAATGGCCTGATCTCGTCCTCGGCGACCGGACTGACGGAGCAGGAAATTTCCACGTACAACCAGCAGGTGGCCAGCGCCCGTGCCGAGGCCGCGCGCGACGCGGCCGCCCTGCAGAGCGCGCGCTCGCAGATGGCCGCCGGCGGAGCGGGCAACGTCGGCTCCGCAGCGTCCTCCCCGGTGGTCGCCTCGCTGCGAGCCCAGCGCGCGCAACTGGTGACGCGTGAGCGCGACCTTTCGCAGCGCTACTTCGATGAAAATCCCGAACTGGTCACGGTGCGTCGTCAGATTTCGGATCTCGAAACGCAGATCGCAGCGGAGGTCAATCGCTCGCTGCAGGCCCTGTCCACCCAGGCTCGCGCTTCTGCGCAGCGCCTTTCGTCCCTGCTCGCCAGTCGCAATGGCACGCGGGCGCAGCTCGGGGCGGACAACACCGCGCTGGTGGAACTGGCGGGGCTCGAGAAGGAGGCCGATGCGGCCCAGTCGCTCTATCGCAGCTATCTGGAGCAGCTCAACAAGGTGGTTGCGGGCAGTGGGACCGAACGCCCTGCCGCGCGCCTCATCTCGGCGGCCAACGTGCCTGGACTGCCCGTGTCGCCCAACCTGACGCTCAACCTGGCGCTGGGCGCGGTGGCTGGCATCTTTGCAGGCGCACTGTTGGCGATCGTCTCGGAGATTTCCTACCGCGGTTTCACCACCATGGAGGATGTCGAGAAGCGCCTGAACGTGCCGGGCCTTGGCGCAATTCCGGCCTTTGCCACCGTCCAGCCGCACAGCGGCTCGCCGCTCGAGACCGTGCGCGACTTCCCGGATGGCGCTTTCTCCGAGGCCTTGCGCAACGTGATCGTCTCGGTGCGCTATCTGACCGGAGGATCGGGCCGCGTCATTGCTCTCGCCTCATCCGTGCCGGGGGAAGGCAAGTCCACGCTTTCGGCGTGCCTGGGCCGCTCGCTGGCGACGGCGGGGGAGAAGGTGGTCGTGGTCGATTGTGACGTGATCCGCATGCAGCTGACCCGTATGTTCGCTTTCGACAATGGACAGCCGGGTCTGATGGAGGCGCTGGCCGCAGAAGACAGTCCGATCCCGTGCTACGAAGAGCCGGAATCGGAAATGCGGATCGTCCCGATCACTCGTGCCTTTGCGAAGGGGGAGCGGCTGACGGAGCGGGGGCGCTTTGCCCGGATGGTCGCGCGGCTGCGCGAGGACTATGACGTGGTTCTGCTCGACTGCCCGCCGGTCCTGCCGATCGCCGAGACGCGGGACATCATCGCCTGTGCCGATGCGACCTTGCTGGTGGTCGGCTGGCGCAAGACCACCGACCGGGTTGTCAGGGCCGCGATGCGGCTTCTGCCTGCGCGGGCGCGCAAGAATCTGGGCGTTGTCCTCAACAAGGTCGACATGGAAAAGCAGGTGCGTTTCGGAGGGGACGACGCGGCCAGCTTTTATACGCAGTATGCGGGGTATTACCGGTGAGCGGCGCGCAGCCCGCTTTCTCAGGGCGCGTGGCTCTCGTTCACTACTGGCTGGTGGGCATGCGGGGCGGCGAACGCGTGCTGGAGCGGCTCCTGCGTCTCTTCCCGCAGGCCGATATCTTCACCCACGTCTACGATCCGGCGCGCATGTCCGGGGCCTTGCGCGGGGCCCGTGTGGAGGAGAGCTTCATCGGACGGCTGCCTGGCGCGCGCAAGCATTACCAGAAGTATCTGCCGCTCATGCCGATGGCGCTCGAGGAACTCGACCTGCGTGCCTATGACCTTGTCATCAGCAGCGAATCCGGCCCGGCCAAGGGTGTCATCACGCGCAATGATGCGCTGCACCTTTGCTACTGCCATTCGCCCATGCGGTACCTTTGGGATCATTATCAGGACTACAAGTCGGCGGCGGGGCGGCTCAGCCGGGTGCTGATGCCCGCGATGTTCCACCGCCTGCGCCAGTGGGACGTCAGCTCGGCGCAGCGCGTCGACGCGATCCTGGCCAATAGCCGCTTCATCGCCCGGCGCGTGGGCAAGGTCTGGGGGCGCGAAGCCGAGGTCGTGCATCCTCCAGTGAGCGTATCGGAATTCGCGCCATCGTCGCAGGTCAGCAACCGCTACCTCTGGGTCAGCCAGATGACCCCCTACAAGCGCGCTGATGTCGCGTTGGAGGCCTTCAACCGGATGGGCGTACCCGCTCTCATGGTGGGCGATGGAGAGATGGTGCGAGAGATCGAGCGGCGCGCCGGTCCCAATGTGGAGGTGCGCAGGCGCCTGAGCTTTTCGGAACTGAAGGAGGCCTACGCGACCTGCCGTGCGCTTGTCTTCACGCCGGAAGAGGACTTCGGGATCGTTCCTGTGGAGGCGAACGCCAGCGGCAGGCCGGTGATTGCTTTCGGGCAGGGCGGGGTCACGGATTCGATCGTGGACGGAAAGACCGGGCTGTTCTTCCCCGAGCAGAGCGTCGAGGCGCTGTGCGACGCCATCAGCCGGTTCGAGCGGTGGGAGCGCGAGTTCGATCCGGCCGCAGCTGTTGCGAACGCACAGCGCTTCGCTCCCGAGGTATTCGATGCGGGCATCCTGTCCGCGGTGGAAAAGCTACGCGCACGCGCGCCAATGTCTGCGCTGGCGATGACATAGAGGAAGGGGACGGATCATGCAGTTTCGTTTTCGTTTGGGGATGGCGCTGGGCCTTCTGGCGCTTTCAGGATGTGGTGCGCAGGTCAGCCGGGAACTTCCGAGCGTGGGAGTGGTGGAATACCGCCTCTCTCCGGGGGATCAGCTGCACCTTGAAGTCTTCCGCGAGGAAACACTTAGCGGGGATTACGTGGTGAACGATGCGGGCGCCATCACGCTGCCCATGGCGGGGGACTTTCCGGTCACGGGCAAGACCGTCGCACAGGCGCGCGCCGAACTGGAGGCCCTGCTCGCCGGGGGGTACGTCCGCGATGCCAGGGTCAATCTCACGATGGCCGAATACCGCCCGGTCTTCATCCTCGGCGAGGTGACCCGGCCCGGTGAATATGGCTATGCCCAGCGCATGTCGGTCCATGCTCTGGTCGCAAAGGCGGGAGGCTTTACCTATCGTGCCAACGAAAAGGTGGTCTACATCCGGCACGCGCTGGAAGGGGAGGAAACGGCCTACGCGCTGACCAGCGCGGCGGCGGTAATGCCGGGAGACACGGTGCGTATCGGTGCGCGCTACTTCTGAGATGCGAAGGCTGGACACCTGCCTGAAGTCGGCGCAGGATTTCTTTCCGGGAGGAGGACGCGGCGTGGGAGTGAGGCCCGAGCGAGTGGTCGTTCTGCACGATTTTAGCGAAGTGCTGGGTGGGGCATCCCACCTGGTGCAGGTGCTGATCGGGCAATTGCGGGCGCGGGGCATTCCGGTCACCTTCATTGCCGGGGATAGGGGCGCCCACTTCACGCGTGAGGATGTCGCCTTCGTGCCTTTGGGTGGAAAGGACTTGCTGGCGCGATCCCGGCTTGGTGCCTTGACGCTGGGGCTTCACAATCCGGCAGTGCTGCGCAGCGTTCGGGAGTGGATCGCGATGTACGACACGCCCGGCACGATCTATCATCTGCACGGCTGGTCCAAGGTCCTCTCTCCTTCCGTGTTCGCGGCCCTGAAGCCGGTCGCGCGGCGTCTTGTCCTTCACGCGCACGACTATTTCAATTCGTGCCCCAATGGAGGGTTCTTCGATTACCGGGAGGAGCGCGATTGCGAGTTGAAGCCCCTGTCGCGGGCGTGTCTCGTGCGCCGCTGTGACAAGAATTCGCAGGCGCAGAAGCTCTGGCGTGTCGGGCGTGAGGCGCTGCGGCGACACTGGCTGGATGGAGCCTCGAACGCGGCCCGGATGCTGCTGATCCATCCCGGCCAGACGCGGCTGTTCCAACAGGGGGGATGGCCCGAAGACAGGCTTCATGCTGTTCGCAATCCGGTGACCCCGCCCTGCAAGGCGCGCGTGCGGGCCGAAGCCAACCGCGGGGTTCTCTTCGTCGGACGAATTTCGCGGGAGAAGGGCGCGGATCTCGCCGCTTTAGCGGCGAAGGAGGCGGGCGTGCCGATCACGTTTGTGGGCGAAGGTGCCGATGAGGGGGCTTTGCGGGCTCTTCATCCCGGCGCGCGCTTCCTCGGGCGGCTCGATCGCGAAGGCGTGGCAAAGGCCATGGCCGAGGCGCGTGTGGCGGTCATGCCCAGTCGTTGGTCGGAGCCATTCGGTCTCGTCGCGCTTGAGGCGATCGGCTCGGGCCTGCCCGTCATCGTCAGCGAGCGGGCATTGGTGGGACCGGAGATCGCAGAGGCCGGACTTGGCCTCGCGCTGGATACGGCGGATATCACGCAGTTCGCCGCAGGCATCGCGAAACTGCATGCCGACGATGCGCTTGCGCGCGAATTTTCCGAAGCTGGCCGGGCGCATTACCGCGACTTGTGCCACAGCCCGGAAAGCTGGGCGGACGCTGTACTGGATCACTATGGACAGGTCTTGCGGGAATCTTGGGACTTCGGAACCGCCATGCAAGGCTGAACTTGGGGCCGAGCAGCCAGGAAGGAGGATCCGAGGGCCAACGCCCTCGGGCTCCCCGGACTGTCGACCTTACCTCAGGCAAGCCGCCTTTGGTAAGAGAGGTGAGGAGGCCGAATAGGGGGCGACGCCTTGCAGGCTTTTTGCCTTTTCCCGGCTCTCCCTTCTCAGAAGCGCGCCGTCACACCCAGCCACAGGCGCGCCGGATCGATCACGTAACCCGAGGTGTCGTAGTCGAGCCGCTTGTCGAAGAGGTTCTGGATGCCGCCGTGCAGGCTGAATTCGGGAGAAATGCGGTAGGTCCCGCCGATGTCGACCGTGGTGTAGGAGGCGGCAAAGACGTTCGTGCCGCTGATCTGCGCTTCCGTGACCGCTTCCTTGCCGCGATAGATGGCGCGGGCGTAGGCGCTCAGGCGCTCGTCCGGGCGCCAGTTGAGCGAGGCGGAGGCCTGCTCCTTGGGCGTGTCGTTGAGTGCGCGGCCCGCATTGTCGCCAGTGAGCTGTTCGGAATCCGTGAGCGTGCCGCTGGTGGTCAGGCGCAGTGTCGGCGTCAGGCGCAGGTTCAGCGTGACCTCGATGCCGCGCACGCGGGCCTCGTCGATGTTGACGTAGGTCGTGGGAGGACGGCCAATCGAGCTCAGCGGCTCGTCGATACACCAGGCGGAGGCCTGCGAGCAGGTGATGCGGGTTATGCGGTCATGGAACTTGGTGTCGTAGGCCGTGACGCTGGCTTCGAGCGGGCCGCTGTCGAGCATGGCGACGGCCTCGAACGTGCGCGAAGTCTCGGCCTCCAGATCGGGGTTGCCGTAGATCGTCCCACCGCGGCTGTTCTGCCCCCAGTCGACGAGGGTCTGGCGCAGGTTCGGCGCCCGGAAGCCCTGCGAGTACCCGCCCTTGAAGGTGATTTCGGGCGTGGCATTCCACACCGCGTAGAGGCGCGGGGTCCAGTGCGTGCCGTACTGCTGGTCATCGTCGAGGCGCAGGCCGCCGGTGAGGTGGAGGCTGCCCGAGATTTCCAGCTCGTTCTCGGCAAAGAGCGCCCAGTTGGTGCGCGAGGCGCCGGTGCGGCTGGAACCGGAGAGGCCGTTGCTGGTGAGGTCGGTCATGTCCTCGTTGCGGTAGAAACCGCCCAGCGTCAGGTTGTTGGATGGCAGCGGGATCGCCCAGATCGATTGCGCGACGGTGTTGCGGATTCGCTTCTGGCCCTCGACGTGCTTGGCGTCCTCGTACTGGACGTAGGTGTCGTCGCTGGCAAAGCCCCAGTCGCCGTGGTGGCTGACCGAACCGACGTAGCGGCGCTGGGTCATGGCGTAGATCGTGCCATCCGGGTCCTCCGTGCCGCGGTTGGCCTCGACCGACTTGCCGACCGTGGAAAGGGTCTGCTGGCTGTAATAGCCTCCCTCGACAAGGAAGCGGTGGTCGGGGCCGGCCTCGAAGCCGATCTTGCCGGCCAGACTCTCGTCGCGGCGCTCCGGGGTGCCGCCGATCACGCTGTCTTCCGAGCGGCGGTTGAGCGAGCCCTGGACCTGGAGCCCGACGCCCTTGGTGACAGGGCCCGAGAGGTAGAAGTTGGCATCGCCGAAGTTGCCGAACTTGTCGGAGAACTGCATCGTGCCGTTGGCGCGCAGACTGCCCGACCAGGTGTCGGCAATGGCGCGGGTGATGACGTTGACGACGCCGCCCATCGCGTCCGAGCCGTAAAGCGAGGACATGGGCCCGCGCACGACTTCGATACGTTCGATCGATTCCAGCGGGGGGAGGAGGCCACCTTCGGAGATCGAGCCGCCGTTGGTGCGCGATTCGCGCGCGCTCAGGCGCTTCCCGTCGACGAGGATCAGCGTGTACTGCGGGGACATGCCGCGGATCGAGATGTCGCGGCTATTGCCTTCGCCCGTGGTTACCGTGACGCCGGGCACTTCGAGCAGCGCGTCGGTGACCTCGCGGTAGGGAAGGCGGTCGATGTCGTCGCGCGTGATCACGCTGATCGAGGCCGGGGCGTCCTTCACCTCCTGCGCGCGGGTCGATGCGGTGACGACGATCTGGCCGGGATCGCCGATGTCGGCCGCGTCATCGGCCACGGCCGGAAGGGCGACAAGGCTCGCTGCAATCCCACACATTGCGGCGCTGAGGCGCAGCGCACTGATCGGCTTCTTCACGTTCGTTATCACCATGCTTGATATTGCGAATTGTTCGCGTGTTGCGCTCTTGCACTACTGCGACGCACTCGCAACGATCAAATGCGAATAGGTCTTATTCAGGTGTGGATAGCGCAAGGAGCCTTGATCGCGACGCGGGGTGGGAGAATGGTTTCCCGCCGTGCCGAAGACGCTGACAATTGAAAGTGGTGGTCCGAGGGCCATAACCCTCTGGCTCCCCATACCGGTGTCCTCACCTCAGGTGCGCCACCTTGGTCCAAAGGGGGGACGTCACCAGGTTCGGGGGCAAGGGGTGATGACCCCTGGGATCGCACTTCCTCTTTCCGCCTATTCCTTTGTTCGTACGCGCCCTCAATCCTCGGGGACTGGCTCCGCGTTCGCGGTCAGCAGCTGTTCGCGCAGCCAGATCGAGCCGGGATCGTTGCGGCTGCGCTCATGCCACAAGAGCCAGTAGGGGAAAGGGCCGAGACCTTCGGGAGCATCGAGAACGGCGAGTTCGTCGCGGCGGGGGCAGTCATGGACAAGGCGTGAAGGGACGACCGTGACGAGGTCTCCGGCCAGCAGGAGGTCAGGGGCGAGAGCGAAGTAGGGCACGCTCAGCATGACCTTGCGGTGGCGCACCGCTTCGCCCAGGGCGGTCGAGACACGGTCGAGTTCCGCATCGCTGACGGTGAGGCCAAGGTGCGGATGGGCGAGGAATTCGCCCAGCGGCACCGGCCCCTCGCCATGGCGCGCGAGCGGGTGGTCCTTGCGGGTCACGCAGACGAAGTGGTCGGTGAAGAGAAGTTCGCGGTGCACCTGTTCGGGATCGTGGTCGAGGCCCGAGATGGCAAGGTCGATCTCGCCATGCGCGAGCTGGCGGTGCGAAGCGTGGCCAAGTGGCTGCAGGTCAAGCGCGAGCGAGGGCGCGGCCCTGCGCAGGCGCGCCATGGCGGGCAGGCAGGCGGATTGCACGCCGAAGTCGGTGGTCGCGATGCGGAAGCGCCGTTCGAGCCGGGCCGGATCGAAGTCGGCCTCGTCGAGGAGGCTGGTGGTAGCGGCCACCCAGTCGGTCAGGCGGTCGACAAGTTCCTCGCCGCGCCAGGTGCGGGCCATCTGGTTGCCCGAGCGCACCAGGAGCGGGTCCTTGAGCACCTCGCGCAGGCGGGCGAGGGCCCGGCTGACACTGGGCTGGCTCATCCCCAGCATGAGCGCGGTCGTGCTGACGCTGCGGGTCTTGAGCAGGTAGGCCAGCACCAGGAGCTGGTTTGGGGGTAGGTGGGGCGAGAGCATGATCCTGCTAATGCAAGTCATTCCTACCCTGGCGCAAGGGCACTCTGCCGGAATTTACAGGCTGGAAATGGTTCCGAAACGGCCGCGCCATGTCGGGTGGATGGCAGTGGCCCGGTTTGGCGGAATCCAGGGCGTGCGGGTGCTCCTTCACCGCGACTCCGGGGGAAGGCGGACAGGACGCGCGAATCAGCTGCCCCAACGAAAAACCCCCGCCGCGCAGCAGGTGCGGGCGGGGGTTTTTCCAAGCGGACCGGCGCACGAAGCGCCGGTGGGCTCGCAAGGGCTGGCTTTACGCGTCGGCCTTCTTGCGGCTCATGCGCTTGCGCTCGTTGGGGTCGAGGTAGACCTTGCGCAGGCGGATCGACTGCGGCGTCACTTCGACCATTTCATCGTCGTCGATGTAGGCAATGGCCTGCTCGAGCGTCATGACCTTGGGCGGGGTAAGGCGGATCGCGTCGTCCTTGCCCGACGAACGCACGTTGCTCAGCTGCTTGGCCTTCATCGGGTTCACTTCGAGGTCGTCCGGCTTGGCGTTCTCGCCGATCACCATGCCCTCGTAGAGCTTTTCCTGGGGGGCCACGAACAGGATGCCGCGGTCTTCCAGGTTGTTGAGCGCGTAGGCGTTGGCTTCACCACTGCCGTTCGAGATGAGAACGCCGTTGAGGCGGCCTTCGATCTGGCCCTTGTAGGGACCGTACTTCTCGAAAAGGCGGTTCATGATGCCGGTGCCGCGCGTGTCCGAAAGGAACTCGCCGTGGTAGCCGATGAGGCCGCGCGAGGGGGCCGAGAAGGTGATGCGGGTCTTGCCCATGCCCGAGGGACGCATGTCGGTCAGCTCGGCCTTGCGGCGCTGCATCTTCTCGACGACCGTGCCCGAGTGCTCGTCGTCCACGTCGATCACGACGGTTTCGTACGGCTCGGTGCGCGCGCCGTTCTCGTCTTCCTTGAACAGCACGCGCGGACGCGAGATGCCCAGCTCGAAGCCTTCGCGGCGCATGGTCTCGATGACGACGCCCAGCTGAAGTTCGCCGCGACCGGCAACCTCGAAGCTGTCCTTGTCCTCGCTCTCGGTGACGCGGATGGCGACGTTGGTTTCCGCTTCGCGCATCAGGCGGTCACGGATCAGGCGGCTGGTGACCTTGTCGCCTTCGCGGCCCGCGAGCGGGCTGTCGTTGACCGAGAAGCGCATGGCGAGCGTCGGCGGGTCGATCGGCTGCGACTGGATGGGTTCGGTCACCGAGGGATCGGCGATGGTGTGCGCGACGGTGGCCTTTTCAAGGCCGGCAAGTGCGATGATGTCGCCTGCGCGCGCTTCCTCGACGGGGACGCGGTCAAGGCCACGGAAGGTCATCAGCTTGGATGCGCGGCCGGTCTCGATGACATTGCCCTGGCGGTCCATGGCGCGGATCGGGTCGTTCATCTTGACGATGCCCGACTGGACGCGGCCGGTGAGGACGCGGCCCATGAAGTTGTCGCGGTCGAGCAGCGTTGCGAGGAACGAGAAGGGCGCGTCGACGTCGAGGTCGGGGGCCGGGACGTGGTCGCGGATGAGCTTGAACAGCGGCTCCAGCGTGCCTTCGCGCGCTTCGATGTCATCGCTTGCGTAGCCGTTGCGGCCCGAGGCGTAGAGGACGGGGAAGTCGAGCTGTTCGTCGTTGGCATCGAGGCTGACGAAGAGGTCGAAGACTTCGTTGAGCACTTCGTCGGCGCGGCCGTCGGGACGGTCGATCTTGTTGACGACGACGATGGGCTTGAGGCCCAGGCCCAGCGCCTTGCCGGTCACGAACTTGGTCTGCGGCATCGCGCCTTCCGAGCTGTCGACGAGCAGCACAACGCCGTCGACCATCGAGAGGATGCGCTCCACCTCGGCGCCGAAGTCGGCGTGGCCCGGGGTGTCGACGATGTTGATGCGCAGGCCTTCCCACTCGATCGAGGTCGGCTTGGCGAGAATCGTGATCCCGCGTTCCTTCTCGAGGTCGTTCGAGTCCATGGCGCGCTCCTCGACGCGCTGGTTGTCACGGAAGGTACCGGACTGGCGGAAGAGCTGGTCGACGAGGGTGGTCTTGCCGTGGTCGACGTGCGCAATGATTGCGATATTGCGCAAGGGAAGCGGGGCGGACATGCGGAGGCCTTCAAAATAAGAGGGGCGCATTGCGGGGCACGATTGCCTGCAAAATCCGCGCGCCCTTAACGGAAATGTTGCATGGCGGCAAGCTATCTTGGGTCCGGCCCTTGCACAGTGAACTGGGGCAGCCCGATGCCTTGGGGGCATCGAATTGGTGGAAAGTCACTCGAAAATCTTTGAAAATTTGCGCCGTACGTGGGACGAATTGGTCATCTGGCCGATGTTTGAAATCGGTCATCTGAGAAAAGAGAGGGGCTCTTATGGTGCCGTACGGCGGTTTTTGGTGGCGGGTTCTCGCCTATTTCATCGATGCGATCCTGTTGCAGATCGCCCTTTCCATCGTGACCGGCTTCCTGGGGCTGGGTGTGGGCTTCAACGCCGCGCTGATGGGCGGCAACGAGGATCTGATCATGGGCCCGATGGTGGCCGCTTCGGTTCTGATCAGTTTCGTGGCGCAGTGGCTCTACTTCGCGCTTCTGGAAAGCTCCAAGATGCAGGCGACGGTGGGCAAGCTCGCGATCGGGCTGGTCGTGACCGATCTCAATGGCCAGCGCATCAGCTTTGGACGGGCGACCGGGCGCTACTTCGCCAAGATCCTGTCGGGCCTGATCCTGCTCATCGGCTACATCATGGTCGCCTTCACCCAGCGCAAGCAGGGCCTGCACGACATGATCGCGAGCACGCTGGTCTACAAGACCCGCGACCCGCGTGAAGTTGCCGAAGGCGCCGACGTCTTCGCCTGAGGCGAAACACTGCGCACCTGAAAAAGGGGGCAGGGGCATGGCGCCCTTGCCCCTTTTCGCATCTAGAGCTCGCGTAGGGCGCGGGCAGGCCGGGCGCGCAGCTGCGGCAGCGAGCCGCCCAGCGCAAAGGCGAGGACAAGGACCAGCCCGGCGGCGAGGACGGCGAGGATGCGCGGCCAGTCGGGAAGCCATTCGAACTCGAAGAGCTGGGTGATGACCGCCCAGGCCATCGCGCTTCCCAACGCCAGCGCGACAAGGCCCAGCACCAGTGCGAGCGCGCCGTACTCCACGATCTGGAGGACAAGGAGCTGGCGGCGGCTTGCGCCCAGCACGCGCAGGATCACGTTGTCGTAGGTCCGGCTGGCGCGTGCGGCGGCAATCGCGCCCAGGAGCACGGCAAGGCCCGCCAGCACCGCGACCGAGGCCGCGGCCAGGATCGCCAGTGTCATCTGGTCGAGGATGCCCCGCGCCTCGGTCAGCAGCGAGCCGGTCTCGATCACCGAACTCGAAGGAAATTCACGGGCCAGGACCGGGAGGAAATCGCGTGCGGTGCCTTCACCCCCGGTCTCGATGGTGGCGGCAAGGTTATGCGGGGCATCGGCCAGCGTGTTGGGCGAGAAGACCATCACGAAGTTGAAACCCATCGTGTCCCAGTCGATCCGGCGCAGCGCGGCGATTCGCGCGGTGCGCTCGACACCGAGCAGGCTGACGGTGAGGTAATCGCCTACCTTGAGGCCCACGGCCTCTGCAAATTCCTCGTCGATCGAGACGAGCGGTTCGCCCGAGTAATTGGCTGCCCACCATTGCCCCGACGTCACCGTGCTCCCCTCCGGGACCGTTTCGGCATAGGTGAGGCCGCGCTCGCCGCGCAGCGCCCAGGCACCCTCAGGGCGCTCGTCGAGATCGGCGACGCGGGTCATCGCGTCTCTGGGGCCATAGGCGATCACCCGGCCGCGCAGGTTGGGCACGATCCGGACGCTGGAGCCGGGCAGCGTACGTTCGACGGTGGCGCGGAAATCCTCGGCTCCGGCCTTGGGGATGTCGAGCACGAAGTAGTCGGGCGCGCGGTCGGGGAGCGCGGTGCGCATGTTGCCATCAAGGCTGGTCTGGATCGCGGCGATCAGGACGAAGGCGGAAAGCCCGAAGCCCAGCGCGGTGACAAGCGCGCCCGTCTGTGCGCCGGGACGCGAGAGGTTGGCAAGTCCGGCGCGCAGGATCGGATCGCCGGGACGCGGCAGGCGAGTGGCCAGCTTGCGGATGCCAAGGCCCAGCGCTGCGAGGAGGCCAAGGAGCAGCGCCGATCCTGCGAGGAAGCCCAGCGTCACCATCGGCTGCGCGGCGTTGACAAGCGCGAGCGCAACGATGGCGGCAAGGCCAAGGCCCACGGGAAGCGCAAGTGTGCGCAGGTTCGCGCGCAAGGGGGAGACGCCCGCCCGCATCAGCGCCATGGCCGGGAAACTGCGCGCGCGCGCCAGCGGGGGCGCGGCAAAGATCAGCGCGACAAGCAGGCCGTAGGCGGCCGCTGTTGCAAGCGCGGCCGGGGCAATCGTGGTGCCGGTATCGACCGGGAGCAGATCGCCGAGCGCCCGGGCGAGAAGCGGGGTGACCGCTATCCCTGCGACAAGTCCGGCAAGGCTTCCAGCTAGCGCCGCGCTGCCCACCTGCAGGAGATAGATGCGTGCGATGTCGCGGCTGGTGGCCCCAAGGACCTTCAAGGTGGCGATCGAGGAGCGCCGGGCCTCGAGGTAGGACGAGACCCCGCCGCCGATGCCGATCCCGGCGATGACCAGCGCGGCAAGGCCGACGAGGATCAGGAACTGTCCCATGCGCTCGACGAAGCGTGCGGTGGAGGGGGAGGCGGCTTCGTGGGTGCGGACCTCGAAGGCGTCCTCGCCAAAGGTGTCGGTGAGGGCCTCGGCGGTCGTCTCAGCGTCGCGTGAGGGCGCATCGAAGCGCACGCGAACGGCGCTTCGGTACATGGCACCGGGCGCGGTGAGGTTGGCCTTGGCCGGCAGGTCGGCGGCCGCGATGGCGAGGTCGCCCAGCGCGAAGCCTTCGGAAAGCTGCTCGGGGTCGCTGGCAATGATCCCGCCGACCCGAACCGTCTCTCCGCCGAGCGAGAAGCTGTCGCCGACTTCAAGACCAAGTCGAGCCGCCGTGCCGCGCGCGATCCATGAGGTTCCTGAGGGCGGCGCGCCCACGTCGCGGCCATCGGCAAGGGCCAGCGTTCCGTAAAGGGGCCAGTTCGCGTCCACGGCCTTGAGGGCCACGGGCGCGGTGAGATCGCCCTTGCGGGCAATCGCCTGCATGCGGGTGCCTTCCGACACGGTGCCGAGTTCGTGCAGGGCTGTGCGTTCTGGCTCGGTCAAGCCGCGCTGCCACATGCGCAGTTCAATGTCGCCGCCCAGCACCTCGCGGCCCCGGCTGGTCAACTCGCGCTCGATCGAGCCGGTCAGCGTGCCGATGGCGGCGAGCGCGCCGACACCCAGAAACAGGCAGACGAGGAGCAGGCGCAGGCCCTTGAAGCGGGCGTGAAGGTCGCGCCGGGCGATCTTCCAGGCGGTGGCCCAGGGCAGCGCTTGCTCAGACATAGCGGGCTCAGACATCGGGCGCGGACGCGGGCAAGCTGTCGTGGGCGATGACGCCGTCGCCAATGGTGACGATGCGTTCGCAGCGCTGCGCGAGGCTGGCGTCATGGGTGATGATGACGAGCGTCGCCCCGGCTTCCGCCCGGCGTGCGAAGAGCAGTTCGACGATGCTCTCACCCGTCGCCTGGTCAAGGTTGCCGGTGGGTTCGTCGGCGAAGACGAGAGTGGGGCGGGGCGCCAGCGCGCGGGCAATCGCTACGCGCTGCTGTTCGCCGCCCGAAAGCTGGGCCGGGTAGTGGCGGAGGCGGTGGCCAAGGCCGACCGCGGTCAGTTCGGCTTCGGCGCGTTCGTGGGCATCGCTGATCCCGGCGAGTTCGAGCGGGGTTGCGACGTTCTCGAGCGCGGTCATCGTGGGCAGTAGGTGAAAGGCCTGGAGGACGATGCCGATACGCCCGCGACGGGCCCGGGCGAGCTGGTCCTCCTCCATCCCGGCAAAATCGGCACCTGCGACCTGCAGCGCCCCGGAACTTGCGCGCTCAAGGCCGGAGAGGACCGACATCAGCGAGGATTTGCCCGAGCCCGAGGGGCCCAGCAGTGCCAGCGTCTGGCCCACAGGAACGGTGAGGTCGATGCCCTTGAGGATCTCGACCGCGCTCGCACTCTGGCCCAGCGTCAGGCGCAAGTCCCGCGCGTGGATCGCGGGCGAGGGGGCGGGGGAATTGTCGGACGGGGAGTGGGAAGATCGGGTCACGGCTCCCATATGGGGGGAGATTTACGCATTTCACAAGCCCGCCGAATATGGAGAAGTCCTTGCGCCGTCTGAATTTCGTGGTTCCGCTGCTGCCCCTCGTCCTGCTTTCGGCCTGCGGCGATCCCGCGCCAAGCTCGGCTCCGTCGAGTGCGGTGGTGGGCGATGTCGGCGTGGCCATGCCGGTGATGGGGCCGGAACGGCGGATTCTCGCTTTCGGGGATTCGCTGCTGGCGGGATATGGTCTGGACGATGGCGAAAGCTATCCGGAGCGGCTGGAGCAGGCGCTGCGCGCGCACGGCGTGAACGCGCGGATCACCAACGCGGGCGTTTCGGGCGATACGACGGCGGCCGGCCTCGCGCGGCTCGACTTCACGCTGGAAAGCCAGCCGCAAAGGCCCGAGCTCGTCATCATCAGTCTGGGCGGCAACGACATGTTGCGCTCGCTTCCCCCCGAGGAGACCCGCAGGAACCTCGAAGAGATCGTCGCGCGCCTGAAGGCTGACAATATAGAGGTGGTGCTTCTGGGCATGCTAGCCGCGCCCAACCTGGGCATGGACTATGCCGAGCAGTTCAACCCCATCTACCCGCAGATCGCGCAGGAGGAGGGCGTGACGCTGGTGCCTTTCTTTCTCCAGTCGGTGATCGACAAGCCCGACCTCATGCAGGACGATCATGTTCATCCCACCGCGCTTGGCGTCGATGCCATCGTCAGCGCCACGCTCGACGACGTCACGCGGGCGCTGCCTCCGGTCGAGGACGAGGATGAGGACACGGCGGAAGGCGGCTGAAAAAGATCGCTTGAAGATCGGGAGGTAGGCCCCAGATAGCCTATCCCAAGAGGCGCCCCGGGGCGCCGTCCGGCCACTTCGGTTGACGCGCAGGCACAGGTCTGCGACTCTTGGGGCCAAGCTGGCGCGTGTTTGACGCCGCCGAACGAGCGATGCGCGGGGGGCCTGGAGGGCACGGCGCGTCGGAACGAATTATCCCGAAGGAATACCTATGCAGAGCGCAAAGAGCGGCGATACCGTGCTCATCAACTTTGAAGTTCGCACCGATGCCGGTCAGGTTGTCGGCAGCACCCAGCAGGAAGGCCCGCAGACGGTCACCATCGGCGGTTCGGAAATCTTCCCGCAGGTGGAAGCTGCGCTGATCGGCATGGAAGTGGGCTCGGAGCAGTCGGTGACCATCGCTGCTGCCGATGCGTTCGGCCCGCGCCGCGAGGAAATGATCGTCGAGATCCCGCGCAGCAACCTGCCCGCCGAGCCCGAGCCGCAGATCGGCATGGAGCTTGCCGCACGCCAGCAGGACGGCTCGACCGTCAACCTCGTCATCACCGAGATCGGTGAAGAGGCGGTCAAGGTCGACGGCAACCACCCGCTCGCGGGCGAGGACCTGCACTTCGGTCTGACCCTGGTCGAGATCAAGGCCGCCGCCTGATCCGATCCGGCTTTGCCGGTTGAAAAGGCCCGCTTCGGCCTCCCCGCAAGGGAGCGCCGGGCGGGCCTTTTTCGTGTCCGGGCAGGGTTACATCCGTGTCGCGGTGCCTTCGCGCACGTGCCAGACGGCGGCTTCCTCCAGGATCGGTCCGAACGGCGCGGTCTCGGTGCCGGTCAGCCAGACCTGGGCGGAGCCCGTGCGAAGGCGGTCGAACAGCGCCTCGCGCCGCACCGGGTCGAGATGCGCCGCGACCTCGTCCAGCAGCAGCAGGCGCGGGCGCGTCTCGCCGCCGCTTTCGAGAAGGTGCGAGTGGGCCAGGACAAGAGCGATGAGCATGGCCTTCTGCTCCCCGGTCGAGCAGTCCGCGGCGGGCTGGTTCTTGGCGGCCATGATGACTTCCAGCTCGTCGCGGTGGGGGCCGGTCAGCGTGCGCTGGGCCGCGCGTTCGCGCGGGCGGCTTTCGCGCAAGGCTTCGGCCAGCGCTTCGGCCGCAATCGGGCCACCGGGGCGGTAGATGAGGGCGGGCCTTGCAAAGGGCGCGTCGGGGAGCGCGGCGAGGACCGCGTCCAGCTGGGCAATAAGATCCGCGCGGGCCTGCGCGACGGCGCTTCCCGCCTCGGCGATCTGGAGTTCGATCGCATCGAGCCACCAGGGGTCGGGCGTGCGCGGATCGGCGAGCATACGGTTGCGTTCGCGCACCGCGTTCTCCAGCCGCGCGGCGTGGCCTGCGTGCGCGGGGCGAAGGGCCAGCACCAGACGGTCGAGAAAACGCCGCCGTCCGCCCGCGCTTTCGGTGAAGAGGCGGTCCATCGCCGGG
>NZ_JALHAT010000027.1:0-16668 GCF_022818885.1 Novosphingobium mangrovi
GGAGTTCGATCGCATCGAGCCACCAGGGGTCGGGCGTGCGCGGATCGGCGAGCATACGGTTGCGTTCGCGCACCGCGTTCTCCAGCCGCGCGGCGTGGCCTGCGTGCGCGGGGCGAAGGGCCAGCACCAGACGGTCGAGAAAACGCCGCCGTCCGCCCGCGCTTTCGGTGAAGAGGCGGTCCATCGCCGGGGTCAGCCAGCCGATGGAGAGCCACTCGGCAAGGCTCGTGGCCGTCGCGTTGGCGCCGTTGACCTGGACGAGGCGCCGGGTCGGCCTTTCCGGCGCGGTGCCGGTCCCGAGGCGGACAGGAGCCGCGCCCGGCACGCACAGGTCCGCGCTGACGGCAAAGCCGCCGCCCCCGTCCTGGGCTGCAATTTCGGGAAGGCCTGCCCGGCGCAGGCCCCGCCCCGGTGCGATCAGGCTGATGGCTTCCAGCACGTTGGTCTTGCCCGCACCATTCTCGCCGACCAGCAGGTTGAACTGCGCCGTGCCCGAAAGGACGGTTTCGCCGTGGTTGCGAAATCGGGAGAGGAACAGGCGGTCGAGCATGGGCCGCGCGGGCCTAGCCGGTTCGGGCCCGGCTTGCCAAGAGGCCCTTGCTATGGCGCGCTCAGACCGCGTCGGTCTTGGCAAACGGCGAGAAGTCGAGGTTGTCGTCGAAGACGTCCACGCCCTCGCGCGCTTTCAGCCAGCCTACGACGAGGTAGGTGAGCGGGGTGAGGACGGCCTCCCACAACACCTTGAGCGCCCAGTTGGTGAGCATGACGACGAGGATCGACTGGCCCGTCCACACCCCCAGGAACGCGACCGGGTAGAAGATCGCGCTGTCCATCGCCTGCCCGAAAACCGTCGAGCCGATCGTGCGCATCCACATGTGGCGGCCCTTCGTCCACACCTTCATCTTGGCCATGACGTAGGAATTGACGAACTCGCCCGCCCAGAAGGCCACGACCGAGGCGGCAACAATGCGCCAGGTGCTGCCGAAGACCGAGACGTAGGTGGATTGGCACACGGTGCCGGGGTTGGTGGCGGACACGACATCGGCCAGCAGCGGGTCGGCGCTTGCCGCACAGCCCCAGTCGGCCGACGGGGGCATGGCGACGACGACAAAGCTCATGAAGGCCATGAAGATCAGCGCGAAGAAGCCCACCCACACGCAGCGCCGCGCGTTGGCATAGCCGTAGACTTCGGTCAGCACGTCGCCCAGCACGTAGCTGACGGGGAAGAACAGGATGCCTGCCCCGAAGGTCCAGCCCTCGACCGTGGTCAGCTTGGCCGCACCGATGAGGTTGGAGAGCAGCAGGATCGCGACGAAGGCGGCCATTGCGTAGTCGAAATAGCGAAAATGGCGCCGCCCACCGCTCTTCCCGTCGATGCGGGTGAGGTTCGAGGTGGTGGAAGAGGGGGATGCTTGCGGGTGCGCCTGTGCCATGGCGCTTTGCCTAACCTGCCTTTCCCCCCAAACAAAGCGTTGATTGCACGCCTCAGGCGGTTTGCGCAGAACGCGAAGCGCGCTATGAGCCCTGATGTGCGCGCCCGTAGCTCAGCTGGATAGAGCACGAGCCTTCTAAGCTTGGGGCCGCAGGTTCGAACCCTGCCGGGCGCGCCATTTCCCTTTCCTCTGTTCGGGGCGGAGCCCTTGCGGCCTCGCGCAATGAGGCGGCTCAGGTCTCGCCGCCGATGTTGGCCAGCGCATCGCCCGGGGTGAGGATGAAGCGCCAGATGAGCGCGCCCAGCGCAGCCCCGATCATGGGGGCGCTCCAGAACAGCCAGAGCTGCATGAGGGCGTCGGTCTCGGCAAAGAGAGCCACGCCGGTCGAACGGGCCGGGTTTACCGAGGTGTTGGTGACGGGAATCGAGACGAGGTGGATGAGCGTGAGGGCAAGGCCAATGGCAATCGGCGCGAAGCCGCCCGGCACATAGGCCGAAGTGGCTCCCAGGATCACGATCAGGAAACCGGCGGTCAGCACGATCTCGGCAAGAAACGCGGCGCTCAGCGAATAGCCCCCGGGTGAGAGGTCGCCAAAGCCATTCGTAGCAAAGGCCCCTGCGGTAAAGCCCGGCTGGCCCGAGGCGATGGCGTAGAGGACGGCGGCCGCGACAATCGCGCCCAGCAGCTGCGCGATCCAGTACGGCACCAGGTCCCTCCAGGCAAAGCGGCCCGCAATGGCAAGGCCGAGCGAGACCGCCGGGTTGAAATGTCCGCCCGAGATGCCGCCCACGGCGTAGGCCATGGTCAGCACGGTCAGTCCGAAGGCAAGGGCGACCCCGGCAAAGCCGATACCCAGGTCGGGGAAGCCCGCCGCGAGCACGGCTGCGCCACACCCTCCGAAGACGAGCCAGAACGTTCCGAACAATTCGGCACCCAGTGTGCGCAGCATGGCAGTCCCTTCCCTGTCGTGAAGGCGCTCATCTTAAAGGGGTGTTAGCCATGCGCTCTCGTGGATAGGCCTGAGGTGTCGGGGATATTTCTACGCACGCGGCGCGTGGACCTGTCCGCGTGCGGGGAGGTGCGTCGCTGTACTTGGGGTTTTCCGCAATGGCCGGCAAGGGGTGTGCCGGTCCAGAGTGAACGCGTGCGTGTGCCCTTGAGCCGGGGGGCAGACGGGCATAGGCTGCGTGGTGTCCAGCCAGAGGGCGCACCGGGCTAAGCGGCCTTCGAGATGCGTCCGGACCACGAGAGGAGCACGAAGCGATGAACGCGAGCACGCCCACCGACACCGCCAAGGGGGGCACGTGCCCCGTCGTCCACGGAGGCATGACTTCGGCGGGGACCTCGAGCACGGGCTGGTGGCCCCAGGCCCTCAAGCTCGAGATTCTGGCCCAGCACGACACCAAGACCAACCCGATGGGCGCGGGCTTCGCGTACCGCGAGGCGCTGAAATCGCTCGATATCGAGGGACTGAAGGCGGATATGCGCGCGCTGATGACCGACAGCCAGGACTGGTGGCCCGCCGACTGGGGGCACTATGGCGGGCTCATGATCCGCATGGCCTGGCACTCGGCCGGGTCCTACCGCATCGCCGACGGGCGCGGCGGCGGGGGGACGGGTAACCAGCGCTTTGCCCCGCTCAATTCCTGGCCCGACAATGTCAGCCTCGACAAGGCTCGGCGTCTGCTCTGGCCTCTCAAGAAGAAGTACGGGAATGCGGTCAGCTGGGCCGATCTGATGATCCTTGCGGGCACGATCGCGTACGAGACGATGGGGCTGGAGCCGTTCGGTTTCGGCTTCGGGCGCGAGGACATCTGGGCGCCTGAAATCGATACCTACTGGGGGAGCGAGACGGACTGGCTGGCTCCCAGTGGCAGCGAGGGCACCCGCTACTCCGGCGAGCGGGACCTGGAAAACCCGCTGGCGGCGGTCATGATGGGGCTCATCTACGTCAATCCCGAAGGGGTGGATGGCCATCCCGATCCGATGAAGACCGCGCACGACATGCGCGTCACTTTCGCACGCATGGCCATGGACGATGAGGAAACCGCCGCGCTCACCGCAGGCGGGCACACCGTGGGCAAGTGCCATGGCAACGGCGATGCCAGCGCGCTCGGCCCCGAGCCCGAGGCGGCGGGCGTTGAGGCGCAGGGGTTCGGCTGGGTCAATCCGGGCGGCACCGGGGTCGGCCCCGACGCGATCACCAGCGGCATCGAGGGGGCCTGGACGAGCAATCCCACGGTCTTCGACATGGGCTATTTCGACATGCTCTTCGATCACGAATGGGAGCTGGCCAAGAGCCCGGCGGGGGCCTGGCAGTGGGAGCCTGTTTCCATTGATGAGGCGGATCGTCCGCTCGACGTCGCCGATCCCGCCAAGCGCCACAACCCGATCATGACCGACGCGGACATGGCGCTCAAGGTCGACCCCGACTACCGGCGCATCATGGAAGGTTTCCGGGCCGATCCGGCACGCTTCAAGGACGCCTTCGCGCGGGCCTGGTTCAAGCTGACCCACCGGGACATGGGGCCAAGGGCGCGCTATTTCGGCCCCGACGTTCCGGCCGAGGAGCTGCTCTGGCAGGACCCGGTGCCGCAGGGCCCCACCGACTATGACGTCGCCGCGCTCAAGGAATGGATCGCGGGCAGTGGCCTCACCACGCGCGCGCTGGTGTCGACGGCCTGGGACAGCGCGCGCACGTTTCGCGCCTCGGACATGCGGGGCGGGGCGAACGGATCGCGCATTCGCCTGGTGCCCATGAAGGACTGGGAGGGCAACGAGCCCGAGCGGCTGGGCCGGGTGATCGGTGTCCTCGCCTCGCTGGCGGACTCGGTGGGGGCAAGTCTTGCCGATACGATCGTGCTGGCAGGCAACGTCGCGATCGAGCAGGCCGCCGCGGCGGCGGGCTTTCCGATCGAGGTGCCTTTCACGCCCGGACGCGGCGACGCGAGCGCGCAGCAGACCGACGCAGAGAGCTTCGAGCCGCTCGAGCCGGTCCATGATGGCTACCGCAACTGGCTGAAGGCCGACTTTGCGGTCAGCCCGGCCGAACTCATGCTCGACCGCACCCAGCTGATGGGGCTGACCGCGCCGGAAATGACCGTGCTCGTGGGCGGCATGCGGGTGCTCGGCACCAACCATGGCAACAGCGAGCTGGGCATGTTCACCGAGCGCGAGGGCGTGCTCAGCACCGACTTCTTCGTGAACCTCGTGGACATGGGCAATCGCTGGGAGAAGATGGAAGACGGCAACTATGCCGTGATCGACCGGGCCTCGGGCAAGACCAAGTGGACGGCGAGCGAACTCGACCTCACCTTCGGCGCGAATTCGATCCTGCGCGCCTACGCGGAAGTCTACGCGCAGGACGACAACCAGCAGAAGTTCGTCGAGGACTTCGTGGCGGCCTGGACCAAGGTGATGAACGCGGACCGCTTCGACCTCGCCTGATCGCATCTTGCCGGACACAAAAAAGGGCCGCATCGCTGCGGCCCTTTTCGTGTCTCGGGTACATGGAGACGGAATCAGTCGACGAAGGCGCGCTCGATCACGAAGTCGCCGGGCTTGGAGTTGGAGCCCTCGGTAAAGCCGATGCTTTCGAGGTACTCGGCCTGGCCCTTGATCATGTCCATCGAGCCGCACAGCATGATGCGGTCGGTCTCCGGGTTGAGCTTGGCATCGCCGTCCAGGCCCTGGAACAGGCGGCCGTTCTCGATGAGGTCGCCGATGCGGCCGGTGGTGTGGAATTCCTCACGCGTCACCGAGGGGACGTAGTGGAACTTCTCCACCGCCTCTTCGCCCACCAGCGGGTCCTCGGCGAGACGCGCTTCGAGCATCTCGCGGTAGGCAAGGTCGCTCACCTGGCGCACGCCGTGGACGCAGATGACCTGATCGAACATCTCGTAGACGTCGGGATCACGTGCGAGCGACATGAAGGGAGCAAGGCCGGTGCCGGTCGAGAAGAAGAACAGGCGCTTGCCCGGCAGCAGCGCGTCGGTGACGAGCGTGCCGACCGGCTTGCGGCCAAGGAAGATCTGGTCGCCGGGCTGGATCTTCTGCAGGCGCGAGGTCAGCGGGCCGTCCTGGACCTTGATCGAGAGGAACTCGAGTTCCTCGTCCCAGGCGGGGCTGGCGACCGAGTAGGCGCGCAGCAGCGGGCGGCCGTTGTCGTCCATCAGGCCGATCATGATGAATTCGCCCGAGCGGAAACGGAAGGTCGAGGGGCGCGTGATCTTGAAGCTGAAGAGGCGGTCGTTCCAGTGGTGGACCGAGTTCACCGTCTCGACGCTCAGCGCCTTGGTGGGTTCGAGAGTTACCGGGGCTTCGGCAGTGGGTTCGCTCATCGTGTCAAATTCCTCGGTATGCGCAAAATTCGTTAGCTCGCTCGGCGCGCCGGGAGCGGGAGGTCCCCGCCTGGCGGCGTCTGCGGCGTGGTCGGGCCACGCCGCCGCAGCCTCCGGGCGAAGCGGGACACGACCCATCTCGTGTGGCGTGCGTCAAGCGTAACTTGGCCCCTCGGTCAAGATATGGCCAGACGTGGCGGGGTCGAAATTTGCTTGGCGCGGGCCAAAGTTTTCTAACACGTAGGGTGCAACTCGCGGGAAAGTGACAGTTTTCGGGCGCCAGCCATGGTTCTGCAGGTGCGAAAAATGGTGCGCGGGCCGGGCCGTCCGGGCGGCACTGGAGCAGGTTCGGGTCTTTGCGATGCGGCACCTTTTGCGAATCGGTCGCAAGTTGGAGCTCGGGGTCATTCCGGCGCGAAGCTTCCCGCCTCGGGCGGGGGCCATATCGGGCCAAGGGCCGAGGCCGGGGCCGGGGCGTCCATTACGGCAGCCCGTGCCTCTCGGCTTTCGGCATCGAGCCAGGCGCGCAGCACGCCCGCGACGTCCCGGGCGTGGGTGGTGGCAAAGCCATGGCCCCAACCGGGCGCATCGAGCATATCGATGTGCGGCGAAAGATCGCGGGCCGGCTCGGTCTGCCGGGCTAGGTCATCGCCGGTCTTGAGGATAAGCGTGGGGTGGGCGAGGGCCTTGAGGGCCGCTTCCAGATCGTAGTCGAAGGCCGCGGCATGGCCCCACCAGGCGTTGGCACCGCCGGTCATGGCCTCCTCGAAGTGTTCGGCAACCTCGTCCAGGCTCATGCCGGGGCGCTGGTAGTGGTGGACGAAACCGCGCCACCGCTTTGCCAGGTGCTCGCCGTCCGCGCTCGGGCTCGTCGGGCCGTAGTAGCTCTTGAAGGTGGCGCGTTCCTGCGGGGTGAAGAGCGGCGCGCCGATGAGGACGAGACGGCGCACGCGGGCAGGGCTGAGCGCGGCAAGCGCGGTCGCGGTCAGCGAACCTGTATGATAGCCCAGGATGTCAAAGCGTCGATCGGGGGTAAGCGCGTCCATCGCCTCGCCCAGCGCCGCGGCGTAGGTCTCGATGGTGGGCTGCGTGTCCGGGGCATCGGACTGGCCATAGCCGGGCGTGTCGAAGGCGACGCTCAGGCGGTCCTCGCCCATTTCGGCCGTCAGCGCCTCGAAGATGCGGCCCGTCATCGGGCTCATGTGGATGAGCAGGAGCGGGCGTTGGCCGCAGTCCCTGACAGGCTGTGCAATCCGGGCGTGGACCTGGCCGAAACGGCCATCGGCGTAGCGGCGGCGAACGGCCGTCATGGATGTCTCCTTGCAGGGATGGACAGGGCTCAGGTCTGTTCGGGCTCGATCACCATGGAATAGGAGAAAGCCTCGCCCGGGTGGTGGGTGTTGGTGATCTCGAAGGGTACGCCGTCGCTGTCGTGGTAGACGCGCACGATTCGCAGGCAGGGAGTGCGGCGCGGGATCTCCAGCGCCTTGGCCATGGCGATGCTGGCCGGGACCGAGGCGATCTGCTGGATGACCCGGCCGATGGTGAAGTCCCCGTGGCTCTCAAGCTGGCGAAAGAGTGCGAGGGAATCGAGATCGACGCGGGTCAGCAGGTGCGCCAGGTCCGGGCGCACGTAGGCTTCGATCGCGGCGACCGGGCGGTCATCCCCGCCGCCCTGGGTGCGAAGGCCGCGCAGGCGCGCCCATTTGCTCTTGTGGAGGGCCGTGTGCTGCGGCTCGACGAAGGCGGCCAGACTGCGCGGCAGGAGCGCCTCGCCATCGCGGGCCAGTGTCATGCGGGCATCGGCCGCGTACTGGCGGCTGGCATCGAGGCTGGAATAGGCCTGGAACCGCGCGCTCTCGCGTACGCTGCGTGGTTCCACCACGGTGCCCGAGCCGCGCCGGCGCGAGATCAGCCGGTCTCCCTGCAGGCAGCGCAGCGCCTCGCGCACGGTGAAGCGGCTGACGCCATAGTGCTCGCAAAGGGCGTTCTCGGTGGGAAAGGTCGCGTCCGTGTCGAACTGGCCGGAGCGGATCGCGCGGCGCAGTTCGTCGGCGAGCTGTTCGTAACGTGGCGCCTGCCTCTTGCTCACGGTCTCTCCCTGGTCAGATCGGATAGTGGGCGCTGGGAGCGCCTGTCCAAGCGCCCCCATACCTGCATGTGCTGTATCTTTACACGTTCTGGCAGGCACTTGCCCACGCCTTCGCGGCGCGGCTGCGCAGAAGGGCGCGGTGCTCGATGCGCAAGGTCCGGGGATCGAGCGCCTCGGGGGCAAAGTCGATCGCGTTCGCCGCGCTGGCCTCGTACCACGGCGCGAACATCTTGCCCGCGCGCACGATCGACCAGGCGCGGGTAAGGTAGGCGCCGAAGCGGTCGGGCGTGAGGTCGGGGAACAGCGCCTCGGGATCGCCGAGCGGGGCGGGCGGCAGGAGGATCTCGCCGCAGCCCAAGGCCTCCTGCGCGGCTTCGATCACCGCCATCCAGCTGGCGCGGTCGGTCGGGGCAGGGCCGCTCCAGTCGTCCGAGAGGCCGTGGCCGGGCAGATCGATGGCGCAGGCCGAGGTCGTGTCGAGGAGCTCCAGCGAGCTGCCCGGCGCATGGATCGCCAGCGGCTTGCCCGCATCCCTGGGGCCGCGCCAGTGCAGGCGTCCCGAAAAGCCCTCGCAGGTGAGGGTCAGGAAACCTTCGTCCGCGCATTCGCCCAGGTTCGCCGGGGGCGGGCAGGCGTGGGCGCCCAGGTGCGCGATATGCTGGTCCTGCTGGTCGGCAGGCGTTGCAACCTTGCGCGCCTCCCACTGGGCGGGGAGGGCGGGCAGGCGGTCGATGTGCTCGTAAAGAACGTCGGCGGCGTAGGCGAGGATGAGGACCGGGCGGGTCTCGTCGTCAGGGCCGGGGACTTCGCGCGGGGCGCGCAGCACCGCGCCATAGCCCACACGGTAGGCATCGCCCGAATCGAGCATCTCGCGGATCACGGCATCCACGCGCACCGGATCGGCATGGGCGACGCCGATACGCGCCTCCTTGCGGGTGTCGAACCAGGGGAAGAACCAGGTCTGTTCCAGGATGCGGTTCCACAGCCAGGTCAGGTGTTCGCCGTAGCCACTGGGCTGGAAGGGCGGGAGGTAGCTTTCCGAGAAGGCCTTGCTCTCCTCCTCGGTCCAGATCGCGTAGCCGCCGATGGCGAGCGCGGTGAAGCGCTCGGGCGCGCGCTTGAGCGTGTTGACCAGGATCGTACCGCCCGAGTGGAAGCCGTAGGCCGCGACCTTCTCCAGCCCCAGCGCCTCGAGCAGGTCGACCAGCGCGTCGGAGAAGTCATCGATGGTGGCATCGGCGTCGGGCAGCGGATCGGACTGGCCAAAGCCCGGCGTGTCGGGCGCAATGCAGGTGAAGTTCGCGCCCCACGTGCGCATCAGCGCCTCGTACTCGGTCGAGGAGCGCGGGCTCTGGTGGACCATCAGCACGACGGGGCCTGTGCCGCAGCGGCGGTAGTGGACGCGCCGGGAGCCGACATCGACGAAGTGGCGGGTGATTTCCATGAAGGCGGGGTCTTTCGGTTGGTTCAGGCGAGAGGGCAGGGTGGGGCTCAGGCGTCGCCGAGCGGCGCGCCGTCAAGGTCAACGAGTTCGAAAACCGAGGCCAGGTACCCTTGCGCCTCGCCCTTGATGTAGAGACGGTCGGCGTCGCGGCTCAGCCACATGTCGTAGGGGGGATGGTCGTTGACGATGCCGCGCAGGCGCACCCGGTTGCATTCAAAGGTGCCGGCCGGGACCGTCACTTCCTCCACGCCCATGAATTCGAAGCCCGAAGTGGTGGTGGCAAGGCTCGGGCCGGTGGCGCCCAGGTGATGCAGGCTGTGCATCAGGTTGCGCCCCTTGAACTCGACATGGCCCACGCCTTTCTCGAAGGGGAAGGTGGCGGCCAGCCAGCCATCGGACTGTACCGCGTGAAGGCCAAAGCCGCGCATCGGGCGCTGGATCTCGATGGTCTGGCTGACCCGCCCCAGGTCCTGCGAATAGCTTTCGCAGTGGGCCTCGGTGTCGGTGAAGCGGAACCAGCCGCTGCCGGTCAGCAGCCCCTTGTTCATGATCCGCACATAGGCCTCGCAAGGGTGGAAGTCGGCGTGGACCGAGATCACGCTGTCACGCACGACGATGTCACCTGCAATGGCGAGTTCGCAGTGCGAGGTGAGGGTGCGCATGCCATCGGCGCCGAGCGTGATGTCCCAGTCCTCGAAGCCCCAGGGCGCGGTTTCATCGACCTTGCGATAGTTGATCCGGCCGCGGCGGCGCGGGAGCGGCGCAAAGGCCGCGCTGGCCGAACCGGCGGGGGTGGAGGCGGGGCTGTTCATCGGTCGACGGTCTCCCTTTTTTCAGATGTCAGGCCTGGGGTGAGCCGGACTCTCAGACGTGCACCTGGCAATCTCATGTCCGCCTGTCGGATAGGGGCTGAGCCCTGCGCTTTGCGGTGTCCTGCCTTGGATATGTCTGGACAAATTGCCACCTGTCAAGCGTTGCGGAATGCCCTTGGGGCTTCGCTGCATTGTCTGATGGCGTCGATAGGAATGCCTTTAAATCAGCACTTTAGTTGGATTATTTGTGTGATTCGTGCGGCCTGTGACAATTTTGTAATGGGCTTATACCAAAAAAGTCAAGTGTCGCCATTTCTGGCTTGACAGAAGGCCTCTCGGGACGAACCTTCGTAGGGGAAATCCGGAGCAGTTCGACGCAGATCGAGCGCTCCGGCGCGAATGGCTCCTTCGAGGGTGTGGAGCCAGCCCGAACGGCCACTTCGGTAGCCGCGCAACACAAAGGGATGGAACATGAGGAAAGCAGTACTGACGGCCAGCACCGCGCTTTGCGGTCTTTTCGCGATCGCGACCCCGGCACTTGCCCAGGACGGGGAGAGTGAGAGCGCCCGCCGCCCTGCGGCCCAGGTCGCGGAGATCGTCGTCACCGCACAGCGCCGCGAGGAAACCGCGCAGAGCGTGCCGATCGCGATCTCGGCGATTTCGGGCGCGGAACTCGACGCGCGCGGCGTCACGAGCACGCTTCAGGTCGTGCAGTACATCCCCAACATGATCGGCATGAACAACACCGGCCTGGGGTCCTCGAACACGTACTACATCCGCGGTATCGGCAGCACCGAATCCATCGCGACCTTCGATCCCCCGGTCGGCACCTACGTCGATGACGTCTACATCTCGCGCCAGGGCGCCAACAACTTCTCGACCTTCGACATCGACCGCATCGAAGTCCTGCGCGGGCCGCAGGGCACGCTTTTCGGCCGCAACACCACGGGCGGCGCGGTCTCGGTCCACATGGCCCAGCCCGAGTTCGATTCGATTGGTGGCTTCATCGAGGGCGGCTACGGCAGCTACGAGGCCAAGACCCTGCGCGGCTCGATCAACGTGCCGCTCAGCCCGACCTTCGCGGCCAAGGTTTCGGCCTACTGGCAGGACAGCGACGGCTATGTGAAGAACACGACGACGGGCGACCGTCTCAACGACATCGACGGTTGGGGCGCGCGCCTCGCCCTGCGCGGCGAACTCAGCGATTCAGTGCGCTGGTCGGCCGGCTACACCCACATCGTCGACGAATCCGAGAACATCCTGAACTTCGACTGCGATCCCGCCGATCCGAGCGAATGCAGCGGACGCTATGCCTCCAGCGGCTACACCGAGGCCTCCTCGGACGTCTTCCGCGATCTGGGCGTGACGGGTGACAAGGCCGACTATGGCCAGCACAGCAAGTCGGTCACCGACCTCATCACCTCCAAGTTCTCGGTCGACGTGGCCGACGAGGCGACGGTCGAGTTCATCACCGGTTACCTGCGTCAGAACATGGAGTACGGTCTCGACTTCTACGATGGCCGTTCGGCGCCCTCGATTGCCAATCCCTATCCGGCCGTGGGCGGCTATCCCCACGGCGGCTTCACCATCCTGGGTGACATCTGGACCGACCAGATCAGCCAGGAAGTGAAGATCAACGGAACGCTCTTCGACGGCTTCCTCGACTACGTCGTGGGCGGCTTCTACATGAAGGAGAAGAACAACACGAACACGGCCGATATCTTCGGCCTGTCGTCCTCCTTCGCGCTGTTGCTCGACGACAAGATCCTCAAGAATTCGACCGAGTCGCTGGCGGGCTATGCCCAGTTCGACGCCAACGTCACCGACCGCCTCAAGCTGACCGCGGGCATTCGCTACACCGACGAGACCAAGAAGGTGGGCATCAACGACCTTCGCGAGGTCTGCTTCACGGGTGGTCCGGCCTGTCTCAACGACGGCAATCTCCAGGCGGCGGGCATTCCGCTCCAGCAGAAGACCAAGATCTGGACCCCGCGCTTTGCGATCAACTACCAGATCAACCCGGACGTGCTGCTCTATGCCAGCGCCACCAAGGGCTTCAAGTCGGGCGGCTGGGCCTCGCGCGCGACGCGCCCGGGCGAGTTCCTGCCCTTCGGCCCCGAACGCGTGTGGAGCTACGAGGCGGGCATCAAGTCGGAATGGTTCAACCGCATGCTGCGCGCCAACCTCACCGTCTACTGGATGGACATCTCGGATCTGCAGACCCCGGCGGGCTTCGTGCGTGACGATGGCTCGATCGCCTTCCTCACCCGCAACTTCGCCGACTACCGCAACAAGGGCGTGGAAGCCGAGTTCGTGTTCGTGCCGACGCCTGGCCTCAACCTGCACCTCACCGCAGGTTACCAGGACGACAAGTACATCATCGACCGCGACGCGCCGGTTGCCGACGAGTACGGCGTGCTCTCGGTCGCAGCGCAGCAGGCCGAGTGCCTCGCGGGCGTTACCTCGCGCTGCGGCGTGGGCATCGTGACCGACAGCGGCTCTATCTCCACCCCGGTCCGCACGCCCGACTGGACGCTGGCCATGGGCGGAAGCTACGAGATCCCGATGGGCGATCTCTCGCTCGTTCCCTCGGTCGATGCGACCTGGCGTTCGGCCATGGAAGTCCAGTCGGCCAACCGTACGATTTACTACGATGCCGACACCGGCACGGGCACCTACGAGGCTTCGGGCAACCGCTATGTCGTGGGTTCGCACGCCAAGGCGCAGTGGATGCTGAATGCCGGCGTCGCGCTCAACGGGCCGGACAACCAGTGGCAGCTCTCGGTCAATTGCCAGAACTGCACGAACGAGGTCTATGCCGAGAGCTATCTGGGCTATTCGTACATCAATCCGCCGCGCACCATCATGGGCAAGCTGCGGTACAATTTCTGATACTTTGAAACCCAAACAGGATCGTCGAGGCAAAACAATTGGCTAGTGAATTCAAGAAGGGGTGGAAGGTCGTCTTTGCCGCCCTCCTCGCAACCGCGTGTGGCGCCTCGCCGATCCCGTTCAACGTCCTGCCGCTCGTCATGGGTCCGATCCATGACGAGTTCGGCTGGGACTATACCCAGATCAGCGCCGCCACGCTGATGTGGGGTGTGCTGGGCGCCATGCTGGCGCCTGTCTATGGCGGCTTCTGCGACCGCTTCGGTGTGCGCCGGGTCGGCATCCTCTCGATGCTGGCCTTCATTCTCGTCTTCGCCTCGTTCTATTTCGTGCCCGACTGGCTGCCCGGCTGGTACATGTGGTGGGCTGCGCTGGGCCTTGTCGCCATCGGCTCGACGCCGGTGACTTGGAGCCGCGCGGTCGCGATGTGGTTCGACCGGCACCGGGGGCTGGCCCTTGGCATCATGCTGCTGGGCACCAGCGCGACCGCCATGTTCGTGCCGCACTTCGTCAACTTCGCGATCAACCTGGGCGGGTGGCGCGCGGCCTTTCCGGCGGCCACCGTCTTTGCGCTGTTCCTGGCGATGCCTTTCATCCTCGCCTGGTTTCGCGAGCCGCGCCCGGAAGAGCGCCCCGCCACGCTGGAGCAGGCGGCCGATGGCGATGTCGTCGGGCTCTCGCTGCGCCAGGCCATGCATGGCCGCCAGTTCTGGATCCTGCTGGTCAGCACGCTGCTGATCTCGTTCTCCTATGGCGGCGCGCATATCCACATGGCCCAGATGGTCGAGCTGCACGGCTTTACCGCGGGCGATGCGGCCACGGTGATGAGCTGCGTGGCGCTGGGCATCCTGATCGGGCGCCTTGGCATCGGATACCTCTTCGACCGGTTCTGGGCGCCGGGCGTCGCGTTCCCTGCGATGCTGCTGCCCGCGATTGCCTGCTACCTCCTGATGGGGACCAGCACGAGCTTCCCGCTCATTCTCTTTGGTGGTTTCCTGATCGGTGTTGCGGCCGGGACCGAGACCGACATCGTGGCCTTCATGACCGCGCGCTATTTCGGCCTGCGTCACTACGGGCGGATCTATGGCTTCCTCTATGCGCCCTTCGGCATCGGTTCGGCGATTTCGCCCATGCTCTATGGCTATGTGCGCGACACGACCGGCAGCTACGATCTCATGCTGACGGTTGCGGTCGTGCTCTTTGCCATCGGCGGCGCGGCGCTGCTGGCGCTCGGGCGCTATCCGGGGCGTGAACAGCTCTCCCGCCGGGACGTGTGATTTCAAGGGCTCGGGCCTAGCCTCCTGACTTCACCCGAAGATCACGAGGCGAGGCCTGCGCACATGACGACACCGACCCAGCCATCCCTTCCCAGCTCCGCGCTGATCCGGTCCACGATCTTCGTGCGCGATATGGCACGCTCGGCGGCCTTTTACCGGGCCATCGGCCTGTCGGAGACCTATATCGAGGCGCGCCTTGCGCACCCGTCGGCGACCGCAATCCTGGGGTTCGACGATCCGCGCCCGTTCGACATCTGCATTCTGAAGCGGCCGGGGCCGAACTACGGCATGGTCGGCCTGTTCCAGCTGGCCGATGGCACGACGCAGGAGGAACTCCCCGCGCCCACCGGCCCTGCGCGCATCGGCGAGGTGGCGCTGGTCTTCTACGTCACCGATATCCTGGCCACGATGGAGCGCTTGCGCGCGCTGGGCGCCACCTGGGCACCCGAGCCGCAGACCTTCGCGATGGAGCACCGCGCCCAGCTTGAGGTGTGCCTGCGCGATCCCGACGGGGTCCTGATCAACCTCGTCGAGACCGACCCGGCCGAGCAGGAGCGCATGCGCCCCGAGCTCGACTACGCGACCTGATTTCAGCGCTGCGCCGCGAGGTGCGGTTTGCCCGCGCGCTCCCGGCGCCACAGGTGCAGGGCCTCGGGGCCAACGAGCGCCAGCGCGCCCAGGCAAAGCGCGGCATCGATCAGCAGCGAGCCCATGGGCAGGGGGCCTGCAAAGATCACGTGGCCGATCCCGGTCAGCGCCAGCATGGCGGCCAGCACCCGCCGCAAGGTGGGCGAGGGGGCCAGCGCCGGGTGCAGAGCGGCCAGGATCGTGGCCAGCACCAGCGCTGACCAGAACAGCGCGGCGAAGGGCAGCTGCGGCCCGGCCGAGACGCGCAGCCAGTAGGCTCCTGTCATCAGGATCGGGCTCCCCCAGATCGTCACCGCCCAGACCGCCTCCAGGCGGGGGGAGGGCAGGCCCTTGGCTCGCCGCTTCATCAGCCACAGCGTGGTGCCGGTCGAGATGATCGCGCACAGCGCAAGGCCGAAGACGAGGTAGGCCAGTTCCACGGGCACGCCGCCATAGGTGCCGAAGTGCAGCTTGTAGACCGAAGCGGCCGCCTGCTGGCCCAAGGCGCCATCGGCTAGGCCAAGCGCCTTCTTGAAGTTGCCCTCGCCATCGAAGAGGTAGTTCTCACCATAGATCAGGCGGCGCGGATGCTCGGCGAGGACCGAGATCTGCTGGCCCGCCGTGGCGGTCTCCTCGATGGTGACATAGCTGACGAAAAGGTCCGGGTGGTTCTGCGCCATCCACTCCAGCGCGCGGTCGGCGCGTGCGACGGGGGCGGGCGCGGGATCGTGCGGCGGGTGTTCGCCGAAGATCGGGGCGAAGGCCTCTTCGAGGTTGCCGCCGTGGCGCTCCTGCGCGGCGGTGTAGAAGACGAGCTGGCCCAGCCCGATGACAGCGCCGGTAAAGCCCAGTGCGGCGATGAAGGGAAGGAGCCAGACCCCGAAACGGTTGTGCAGGTCCGCGCGGGCCAACTGCGGCTGGGCGCGCAGGCGCATGCGGAACGCGTCGCGAAAGATGCGCGGGTGGGCCAGGACACCGGTGACGACGGCCGCCACCAGCATCGCGCCGAGCGCGCCGGTCACCATGATCCCCCAGAACGCGGGCAGGTTCAGGTAATAGTGCAAATAGAGCACGAACTGCGTCCATGCATGCGCCTCGGGCCGGTCGTAGTTGCCTTGCGCATCGACATAGTTCGCGCCGTTGTCGGTGGTGACGACGGTGCGGGGCAGGCCGCGCGTGGGCATGTGGACATAGGCATGGTCGGTGGTCTTGCCCTGGCGTTCGAGCGTGCCCTCGATCGCGCGTTGCACGGCCGCGGGCGACATCGAGGTCATCTCGGCCGCGCCGGGTTCTTCCCAGCGCTGGAGGTCCTGCTGGAAGACGGCCAGCGCGCCCGACAGGCAGACGAGATAGAGCAGCGCGCCGGTCAGCAGACCAAGGGCCGCGTGCCCGTTGAGGGCGCGCGCCACGAAGCCGCCCTTGGAGGCCGGAGTGGGAGCGCCTTGTGCGTCGGGATTTACAGCGTCAGCCATGGAAGTCCTCCGGCGATGGCCACACCAAGTGCGGCCAAGAGCATGTCGGTGATGCGAATGCGGGTCAATTGCCAGCTTGCCAGAAGCGCCCAGCACAGCGGCAGGGCGAACAGGCCCACGATCAGGGCGTCGGCCTCGGCCATGCCTGACAGCCAGGCCAGGCGCTGTGCACCCCAGCCAAACGCCAGCGAGGCGACAAGATCGGCAAGGGCGACGATGAGGAAGACGCCGGTGCGGCGCGCGATGTCCGGCAGGCTCGGTCGCGGCGCGCGGCGCGCTGCG
>NZ_JALHAT010000028.1:0-100823 GCF_022818885.1 Novosphingobium mangrovi
GCAGGTTCAGGCCGCCGAAGCGCAGGCCGCGTTGCTGCGCCACCGCGTCGAGATGGGCGTGCTGCGCGCGCCCCATCGCGGCGTTGTGCGCGCGCGGCTGCTTGAGGAGGGAGACATGGCTTCGCCCCAGCGGCCAGTGCTGGATCTGGCGCTTCTCTCGCCCAAGTGGATACGCGTCTACGTCGGTGAGGCGGACCTGGGGCGAGTCCATCCCGGCATGGCGGCGCAGGTGACCAGCGACAGCGCGCCCGACGCGCCGGTGAAGGGGCAGGTCGGCTACATTTCCTCGGTCGCCGAGTTCACGCCCAAGTCGGTCGAGACCGAAGACCTTCGCACGGCGCTGGTCTACGAGGTGCGTGTGATCGTCTCCGACACCCGTGAGGCTCTGCGCCTGGGCCAGCCGGTGACGGTGCTTCTGGACACCGGTGGACACGAATGAGTCCAACGCTAGACAGCCATGGGGCCGGAGAGGTCAAGCGTGCGCCGCCGATCATCGTCGCGCGCGATCTGGTCAAGCGTTTCGAGGGCCCGGACGGCGCGCCCTTCGAGGCCCTTAAGGGGGTGTCCTTCGAGGTCGCAGCGGGGCGGTTGACTGCGCTCGTCGGTCCCGATGGTGCGGGCAAGACTACGCTGATGCGCATGATCACAGGGCTGCTGCGCGCCGATGGAGGCGCACTGCATGTGCTGGGGCACGACGCGGCGCAGGACGCACAGGAGATTCAGAGCCGCATCAGCTACATGCCCCAGCGTTTCGGGCTCTATGAAGATCTCAGTATCCAGGAGAACCTTGATCTCTACGCCGATCTTCACGGCGTGCCCGCGAACCTGCGGCGCGAGCGCTTCGCCCGGCTGCTGGAGATGACCGACCTGGCGCGCTTTACCGCGCGCCCGGCAGGAAATCTCTCAGGCGGCATGAAACAGAAGCTGGGTCTCGCCTGTACGCTGGTGCGCGTGCCTGACCTCTTGCTGCTTGATGAGCCGAGCGTGGGGGTCGATCCTCTCTCGCGCCGCGATCTCTGGGAGATCATCGAGCAGATGATTGCCGAAGAGGGCCTCAGCGTCCTCGTCAGCACGGCCTACATGGACGAGGCGGCGCGCTGCGAACGGGTCCATGTCTTCAACAAGGGCGAACAGCTGGCCGAAGGAACGCCCGGTGAACTGCGCGCGCAGGTTGCCGGGCTCACCTACGTTGCCGCGCCGCGCGAAGGCGAACCCGCCCGCGATTTGCAGGCGCGCCTGATCGACGCGCCGGACCGGATCGTCGATGCCGTGCCGAGCGGGGGCGAGGTCCATTTCATCCGCCGACCCGAATGCGCAGCCGACAGTCTGGGCGATCTCCTGGCTGGCTGCGAAGCGCGCGCGCGCGAGGAGGAACTGGAAGACGCCTTCATGCTTCTGCTGCGCGCGCACGAGGAGGAAGTGAAGCCGACAGCGCCCGAACAGGGCGGGCCGGATCAGGGCGGGGAAGCGGCCCTGTCCAGCGCCGGACTGGAGCGGGAGCAGGACAGCGCGCCGATCATCGTCGTGCGCGACCTGGTGCGCCGCTTCGGCGACTTTACCGCGGTCGCCAGCACCAGTTTCGATGTTCGGCCGGGCGAGATATTCGGTCTCCTGGGGCCCAATGGCGCGGGCAAGACAACCACTTTCCGCATGCTTTGCGGGCTGCTTCCGGCGAGTAGCGGCCACCTCGAGGTGGCGGGGGTGAACCTGCGCCAGGCGCGCGCGACGGCGCGGCGGCGCATCGGGTACGTGGCGCAGAAGTTCTCGCTCTATGCGAACCTCTCGGTGCGCGAGAACCTGGAGTTTTTCGGCGGTGCCTACGGCCTGCGTGGCCGGACCCTGCGCGCGCGGCTGCGCGCCATCGAGGCCCGCTTCGATCTCGACCCGCAGGCGCAGAGCGGCAATCTTCCGCACGGCTACAAACAGCGCCTTGCGATGGCGGCAGGGCTCTTGCACGAGCCACGGATCCTGTTCCTTGATGAACCTACCAGCGGCATCGACCCACTGGCCCGGCGCGCGTTCTGGCGCACGATCACCCAGCTTTCGCAGGAGGGCGTGACGATCATCGTGACGACGCACTTCATGGAAGAGGCCGAGTACTGCGACCGCATCGCCATCCAGGACGCGGGCCGTCTGCTTGCGCTGGGGACTCCGCGCGCGGTGCGCGAAGAGGCAGGCCCGCGCGGCCAGGACATGAACAGCGCTTTCATCGCCATCGTCGAGAACGCGCGGGCACACGAACGGACGAGGGCAGCCGCGCCGGAGAGCGTGGCATGAGCGCGACAGGATCGGGCTTTGTCCAGCGCCTGACCGCGCTGGTGCGCAAGGAAATGCGCCAGATGGTGCGCGACCGCTCGAACCTCCTCGTGGGGTTCCTGCTCCCGCTCGCGCTGATCCTGCTGTTCGGCTACGGCCTCTCCTTCGATGTGCGCAACGCGCCTGTTGCGGTCGTCATCGACACCCCGTCTGTCGCCGCACGCGAAGTGGTCTCGGGACTGGAGGGCTCACGCTACCTCGCCCCGCGCCGGGTCACGACCATGGCCGAGGCTGAGCACCTCCTCGGCGATGGCCGCGTGGATGCCATCGTTCATCTGCCGGTCGACTTCGCGCGCCGGTATGCGGCGGGCCGCGCTCGCGTGCAGATCGTGCTCAATGGTATCGATTCCGTGACGGCCAGCACGCTGGAAGCGTATCTTTCAGGATCCATCTCCAAGACACTGGAGCACCGTGTCGATCGCGGGGAGGGGGGGCTGTCTGGCGCCGGACAGGTGGAGATCGTGCAGCGCGTCTGGTTCAACGAGACTTCGAACAGCACCTGGTACCTGGTGCCCGGGCTCGTTGTTCTCATCATGACGCTGGTAGGCGCGTTCCTGACCTCGCTGCTGGTGGCGCGCGAGTGGGAGCGCGGCACGCTGGAATCGCTGTTCGTGACCCCGGTGCGGCCCCTCGAAATCGTGCTCGCCAAGCTCGCGCCCTACATTCTTGTCGGACTTGTCGACCTTGCCATGTGCCTGGTGGCCGCGCGCGTCCTTTTCGACGTGCCGATCCGCGGCTCGCTGCTGGCGGTCCTCGTCTCCTCGACGATGTACCTCATCGTCTCGCTGCTCCTGGGGCTCTGGATTTCGGGGGCGACCCGCAACCAGTTTGCGGCGAGCCAGGTGGCGCTCCTCACCAGCTTCATGCCCGCGATGATGCTGTCAGGCTTCGTGTTCGACTTGCGCAACGTGCCGCTTGGTGTCGAGATCGCCGCCCAGATCGTGCCCGCCACCCACTTCATGACGCTTATCAAGACGCTGTTCCTGGCTGGGACTGACTGGGCGATGGTCGCGCGCAGCTGCGCAATCCTCGGGGGCTATGCGCTTCTTCTCACTTTCCTGACGCGGCGCACCGTGCGCAAGCGGCTCGACTGAAGGCGCGCCGATGGAAGCCCTGAGCGCCCTGATCTTCCCGATCCTCACGCTGATCCGCAAGGAACTGCTGGCGATCTTCAAGGACCCGGCCAACCGCATTGTCCTGTTCGCGCCCGCTTTCGTGCAGACCTTGCTGTTCGGCTACGCGGCCTCGTTCGATCTTACCAATGTGCCTTACGCCGTGCTCGACCAGAGCCACAGCGCAGCCTCCAGCGAACTTCTCGCCCGCCTCGACGGGACGGGTGTGTTCCGGCGCGAGGCCACGCTCGCCAACGCCAACCAGATCGCGCAGGTGATCGACGAGCAGCGCGCGCTGATGGTCATTGCTATACCGGCGGACTTTGCCGAGAGCCTCGCCGCCGGACGCCGCGCACCGGTGCAACTGATCCTGGATGGGCGCAATTCGACAACGGCGGGTTCGGCCTCGGGCTATGTGGCTTCGGTGGTGGCCGCATTTAACGCGGCGCGCGGGGGCGGGCCGGGGCTGGAACTGGTGCGGCGGGCCTGGTTCAACCCCAACCTGGAATCGCGCTGGCAGATCGTGCCCGCCATGGTGGCGACGCTCAGCATGCTCCAGACACTGCTCCTCGCCGCGCTCTCGGTCGCGCGTGAGCGCGAGCAGGGGACCTTCGACCAGCTTCTCGTCACCCCGCTCACCCCTTTGCAGATACTTGTCGGCAAGTCGGTGCCCTCGATCGTGGTCGGTATGCTGCAATCCACGATTGTGCTGCTGATCTCGCTGTTCTGGTTCGACATCCCGATGAGCGGATCGGTCTGGCTGCTCTACCTTGGCCTGCTGGGCTTTACCGGGGCCTCGGTCGGGATCGGCATGTCGCTGTCTTCGGTCGCGCTCAACATGCAGCAGGCGATGCTCTATACCTTCCTCATCATCATGCCGCTGACGCTGCTTTCGGGTCTCATCACGCCTGTGCGCAACATGCCCGAGGTGCTTCAGGTCGCGACCTACGCCAACCCCTTGCGCTTCGGTGTCGACCTTGTGCGCCGGGTCTACCTGGAGGGCGCAGGGATCACCGACATCTACCATGACTTCATCCCCATGTTCGTGATCGCGGCGCTGACACTGCCGCTTGCGGCATGGCTCTTTCGCCACCGTCTGGCCTGAACCTCGAACCTGCGAGACGCTGCATGACCGACCTTTCTTCGCTTGCACGAACGACGGCTTCGCCCCTGCTCTTCGCACTTGCGCTGGGGGCCTGCACCGTGGGCCCGGACTATGCGGCCCCATCGCTGGAAGCCCCGACAGATTGGCACAGTTGGCGCTCGGGCAATGCCGCGCTGCACGATGTGGCGACGGACGGTGAGGCGCTGCCCGCCGACTGGTGGACGCTCTGGGGCGACCCGGTGCTGAACGATCTGGAGGCGCGCGCCCTGGCGGCGAACCCGGACATTGCGAGCGCTGCGCTTCACTTTGCTGCGGCGCGGGTACAGCGCGGCGGTGCGGAGGCGGCGGGCCTGCCCCAGGTCAACCTTTCAGGTTCGGTCACACGCCAGCGGCTGAGTGAGAACGGCGCCTCGACCCGCCTGTTCGACGTGATTGGCAGTGAGGCCGAGCGCGACCAGATGGCGCGCTTTCTCGCCAATCCCTTTACCCTCTTTCAGGGCGGTTTTGACGCGGGGTGGGAGCCGGACCTCTGGGGCAAGGTACGTCGTTCGCTGGAGGTGGCGGATGCCCGCGTGGAAGGCCAGGCGGCAACGCTGGAGCAGACGCGCCTTGCGGTGGCGAGCGAGGTTGCGCGCAGTTATGTCGAACTGCGCAGCGTGCAGCGCCAACTGGCTCTGGCGCAAGAGGACCGGGACATCCTGACAGAGCGCGAGGAGATCGTGGGCGCGCGGGTCCAAGCCGGGCTCGACGGGCACACGGTGCTCGAAGGCGAGACGATGGCGCGCGCAGGTGCGCAGGCCACTCTTGCCCCGCTGCGCGCGCAGGAGGCTGCACTCATCAACGCGCTGGCGGTCCTGACGGAAGAACGCCCGGGGGGATTGCAGGATCTTCTCGACCCGCCTGCTGCTACGGGGGCGCCGATTGATCCGGATCTGGGGCTAGGGCTTCCGTCCGAGGTGGCGCTGGGGCGGCCTGATGTTCGCGCGGCAGCCGCGCAGCTCCATGCAGCCACGGCCGAGATCGGGGTTGCCGTGGCCGACCTCTATCCCAGCATTCGCCTCGGGGGAGGCTTCAATCTGGAGTCCTATCGCAGCGAAAGCCTCTTCGACTGGGGCAGTCGCACCTGGTCGGTGGGGCCCAGCCTCAACCTGCCGCTCTTCGATGGCGGGCGCCGCCGCAGTGTTGTCGCGCTGCGCCGGATCGAGCAGCGCGAGGCGGCGGTGCGCTTCCAGCAGACGGTGCTGAGCGCCTGGCAGGAAATCGATGACGCGCTCAATGGCTATGGCGCCGAGCGGAGCCGCCGCGATGAACTGGCGGCGCGGCTTGCCGGGGCCGAGCGGCGGCGTGATCTAGTGCAGGCGAACTATGCGGCGGGCAACGTCAGCTACCTGCCGCTGCTCGATGCACGCCGCGCGGTTCTGGGCGCGCAGCGCGAGCTTGTCCAAAGCGAGGGCGATCTGCGCACCCGCTTCATCGCGGTGAACAAGGCGGTGGGCAACGTGCCACCAGGCGATCCAGCCGGAGGAGAGGCCGCCCCTTAGAAACCCTTCTTGCGGTAGATCTCGGTGCCGCGGCGATAGACGACGAGCTTGTCGAGCGTCACCGGGTGGTAGAACGCCTCGAGGACCTGGCCCGCGTTGTTGCGGGCGTAGACTTCGTAGCAATCGCCCTCGACCTGCATCTTGAGGAGCGTCCAGCCTTCCTGCCAGACCTTCTTCTTGAGCTTCTCGATCGGCTTCCAGTTGACCTCGGGGCCAGCCTTGCAGGTGACGTCGCCATCGGCGAGGGCAGGCGCGGAAAGGCCAAGGGCCGAGAGGGCAAGGCCCGCGCAGGCGAGCGAATTGAACAGGCGGGTCATGCGGTGAAGGCTCCCTTGCGGATACGATGGCGTTTCCACGCGCGGGCGGCCCAGACGAGGACGAGCGGTGCGACGTGGACGAGGGCGGGGGTGGAACTCCAGCCCAGCAGCAACCAGTGTGCAAGGGCAAGGAGAAGGGCAGGGTAGACGAGGCGTTGCAGCGTCTTCCAGCGGCGGCCGAGCCTGCGAACGGCCGTGTTGAAACTGATCGAGGCGGGTATCAGCAGGCAGGCGAGCGCCAGCCATCCCGTCCAGATGCCGGGGAGGCCAAGTTCGGAGACGATGCCCTCGGGCGTCATGTCGATGACGTAGAAGGCAAGGTGCAGCAGGCCGTAGCCGAAGGCTGCAACCCCCAGGTTACGGCGGATCAGCAGCCATCCCTTGAGGAAGCGGTTGGTCCCCACCAGTTCGACAAGCGGGCCGGGCAGCATCGCCAGGACCATCAGGCGCATGGCAAGCTCCCCGCTGGGCGACAGCAGTCCCATCGGCCAGGCCGCGTTCGCGAGCAGGTCCCAGACCATGAGCAGGCCGGGAATGGCCAGCGCCAGGCTGACGAGGAGCGAGAGGCGCGCGCGCTTCATTGCTCTCAGACCTGCGCCCAGCGGCGCACGAGGTTGTGGTAGACGTGGATCAGCCGGTCGACGTCGGGATCATCGACGGCCCGGTCGCTCGAAAGTGCCTGGATCGACTGGTCGAGATCGTAGAGCAGCGCACGCTCGGCCGCGTCGGCTACCGCGCTCTGCAGCCACAGGATCGCGCAGAGGCGCTGGCCCGAAGTGACGGGCGTGACCTGGTGCAGGCTGCTGGAAGGGTACAGAACCATGTCACCCGCCGCGAGCTTCACGCCCTGCGCGCCATACTCCTGCTCGATGACCAGCTCGCCGCCTTCATAGCTGTCGGGATCGGAGAGGAAGATTGTGGCGGAGAGGTCACTGCGCAGCGTCAGGCCGCGCGCATTGTCGCGCATCAGCGCGGAATCGACATGCGTGCCGTAGTGCCCGCCGTCCTGGTAGGCATTGAATACCGGGGGCCAGATCTTCTCGGCAAGCGAGGCCGAGACGAAGCGCGGGGTTTCGCCGAGGCGCCGCAGGAGGATGTTGGAAAGCTCGCGCCCCACCGGGCACTCGCGGTCGACCTGGAGGTTCTGCTTGACCGCGATCGAGCGGGTGCCCGCGGTCTGGTTTCCGTCGATCCAGCGCGCGTCGTTGAGGCGCGCGCGCAGATCCGCGACCTCGTCGGGACCGAGCAGGTTCTCGATGACAATCAGCATGCGTTACGGTGTCCGGGCAAGAAAGGATATCAAGCGCGGCGGATGTGCCCGAGCACGCCCGCCGCGCCATGGCCTATCAGAAGCGGCCGGTCAGGGTAATCGTTCCGCGGCGTTCGTCCCCCTTGTAGAGGAAGGCACCCGAGCGGTACGCAGCGGTGTAGAAGTCCTCGTCGCCGATGTTCTGGACGTTGATGCGCGCGGAGAAGTTCGTGTTGAACTTGTACTCGGCGAAGGCGTCGAACACGGTCGAGGAGGGCACGCGGAAGGTGTAGCGGCCGATCTGCGCGTTGTAGCTTGCCGCCGCGTCGGGCTGGCCTGCGTACATCGCGCTCTTGTAGGTGCCGGTGACACCGAAGGCGAAGGCGTCGGTCGCCTGATAGCGGACCTGACCCGTCACCTGGTTGTCGGCGAAGTTCGCCAGCGTCAGGCCGATGTTGGCATCGCTGTAGCTGTCGAGCACCTTGGCATCCATGATCGAGCCGCCGATCTGTGCCGAGAGGCGGTCGGTGATGTTGCCGACAAGGCCGATCTCGATGCCCTTCACGCGGGTCTTGCCGGTGTTGAGCGAACCGCTCGGGGTGTAGTCGCTACCCCGGCCGGCGGTTTCGTAGACATCGTCCTTGGTGGTCTGGAAGGCCGCCACGGTGAGCAGCAGGCGGTCATCGAACAGGTCCCACTTGGCGCCGACTTCGAAGGACTCCGAGCTCTCGGGCTTGCCGGCCGAAAGCGGGACGTTCTGATCGACGCACAGGCCGCCGTAACCGCAATTGGAACCAAGGTCCGATTCGCCGCCGTTGACGTTCGAGCCGGTCGACCAGGTGAAGTAGAGCATGAGCTCTTCCATCGGCTTCAGGCTCACCCCGGCATGGCCGTTCCACAAGGTGTCGTTGATGTAGTAGTCCGTGCGCGCGTCGCTGCTCGCGCTGTAGGTGGAGAGTGCAAAGTCGATGGCATCGGCGCGCACGCCGCCGTTGAGCGAAAGCCAGGGCGTCACATCCACGGTGTCCATCGCGTAGAAGGACAAGGTGCGCATGTGCCACAAGGAGTCCCAGCTGCCCTTCGTGATGTCGCGCTGCAGGAGGCTGCGGATCGCGCCGTCCTCGATGATCTGCTCGCCGTTGGCATCGGTGATGCAGTAGGCCGGACGCACGCCGCCCCAACCTGCGACTTCGCAGTTGGTCGCCCCTTGCGTGGTGGTGGCGTAGGTGCCGTTGCGGACCTTGTGGTCGGAATATTCGCTGCCCACGATCAGGTTGTGCGCAAGACCCGCTGTCTCGAAGCGGCCGATCACGTTGAGCTGGTTCACGAAGTAGCTCACGTCCTGCCAGCCCTGATGGGTGCTGAGCGAGATCGAGCCGCCGGTGCTGTCCCCGCGCGCGCCGGTTGCGACATAGCCATTGTGGCTCTCGCCATAGCGGGTCGAGTTGACGATCTCGAAGCCGTCCATCGGCGTGATGAAGATGCGCCCTGTAACGGTGTCGACGTCGGACTTGAGGAAGTCCTCGTCCTGCGCATAGCTGGGCAGGTCATCGAAGGTTTCGCCGTAGCCGTTCTCGTCGCTGGCCGCGACGTAGACGCCGAGGTCCGGGCGGTCCTTGGCGGTGAGATGGTAGTAGTCGAGCTGGACGCGCACGTCCTCGCTTACCCGCACGAGGCCCGAGACGGCGGCGCCCCAGCGCTCGCGGTAGGCGGGATCGCGGTCGGGCACGTCCTGGTTGGCGTAGAGCAGGTTGGCGCGGATGGCGACGTTCTCACCCAACGCCCAGTTGGTGTCGAGCGTGCCGCGCCAGAAGCTGTCGGTACCCACGCCCAGGTCCACCTTGTGGAACGAGTAGTCCGTGCTCGCGGACTTGGTGATCGCATTGACCGCGCCGCCCGAGGCGCCGCGCCCGGCGAAGGTCGAGCTGGGCCCCTTGGTGATCTCGACCTGGTCGACCGCGAAGCTCTCGCGCGTGGTCATGCCGGGATCGCGCAGGCCATCGACGAAGACGTCGCTGCGCGCTTCCTCGCCGCGGATGATGTAGCGGTCACCGAAAGCGTTGCCGTTCTCGCCGGTGCCGATGGTGACGCCCGGCTGCAGGCGCAGCACTTCCTTCAGGTCGGTCGTGCCCGCTTCCTCCATCTGTGTCTCGGTGACGACGGTGATGGTGGCGGGCGTTTCGGCAAGCGGCTTCACACGCCGCGGGTCGGCCGAGACGCGCGCCTTGTAGGGCGCGCCCTGCGAGGTGTACGGATTGACGTCGGCCGCACGATCCTCGATCTGCAGCGTTTCGAGCTGGATCTCTTCCTCGTCCTCGACCTCCTGCGCGATGGCCGGCACGGCGAACGTGGCGGCGGTCACGCCCAGCAGGGCGGCCGTGCCCGAACGGCGCAGGCCCGAGCCACGCAGGCTGGTTGGACGCAGGATTCCCCCGGAGTTCTTTTTCACGAAACTTCCCTCATTACGAATGTGATTGGTTCTGGCTTGTGGCGGCGCGCCGTTCAGTCGGTGCGCAGCGAGTAATCAATCGGGAGCGCCAGCGTGACGCTGTCGCGCTCCATGGAAGACGGCATGCGCGGCAGCGGGGCCACGCGGCGCAAGAGGTCGAGCGTGGCCCCATCCAGCAGATCGTGCCCGCTCGAGGTCTTGATCGAGACGGCGCTGACCGATCCGTCGCGCGCGACAGTGAAGCGCACCGTCACGGTGCCTTGCTGGCGAGCCTTCTTGGCTTCCTTGGGATAGCTCTTCTTGCGTTGCAGGTGCGCGGCGATCATCGCGAAGTAGTCCGCCTGGGCCTTGCGCGCCTTGGCGCTGGTGCCCGGGCCATCGCCCTTCGTGCCGCTGCCCGAGCTACGGCTTGCCGGAGCGGGAGCTGGCGGGGCAGGGGCGGGCACCGAGACCGCGCGCTGAGGCGCCGCGAGCGGCGCACTTTGTGCAAGGGCGACCGGCACGGGACGTGGCATCGGGCGCGGTTCGCTCGGCAGTGGATCGGCTGTCTGCAGAGGCGGGAGCGGCTCGGGGCGAACGGGCTGGGCCTGCGTCGGCTGAGGCGGTTGCGGCGTGGTTTCGGGCGTGGCGGCTGCTTCAGCTTCAGCCTGCGAGGCCGCCGGGGCCGAGGCGCCTTCGGGCAGCTCGACGAGGACGACCGGCTCGGGCGGGGGTGGCGCGGCATCGCGGCTCCACAGGAGCACCGCGCCAAGCGCCAGGGCATGTCCGCCAAGCGCAATACCGGCGGCCCCGGCCCAGCGCTGGCGCGCGCCCGGATCAAGGAGGTCGGGGCTGCGCATGGTCAGGCTCCGGCGCCCGTTTCAGCACCCACAAGGGCGACATGGCGATAGCCAGCTGCGCGCAGGACATTCATCGCGTCCATGATCGCTTCGTAGGTGACCCTCTTGTCCGCGCGAAGGAACACGCGCTGCTCCCGATCGCCTGAGGTGGCGCGCGTGATCGCCTCGCCCAGCGCGGAGGCCGAGACCACCGTCTCGCCCACGCGCATCTCGCCGCTCTGGCGCAGTGTCAGGTAGACGGGAGCTTCGGGTTTGGGCGCGGGGGCTGCGGTCGAAGATGGCAGGTCGACCTTGACGTCAACGGTCGCAAGCGGCGCGGCCACCATGAAGATGATGAGCAGGACCAGCATGACGTCGATGAAGGGCGTCACGTTGATGTCGTGGTTGACCGGCAGGTCCTCGCCGCCGTCGGAGATCTGGATCGCCATCGCGCCTCAGCCTTCCTTGGCGAGCGGAATGGCCTGCCCGCGGCTGAGGTCGCGCGAGACGAGGCGCAGGATGGCCGCCGCGCTGTCGGAGACGAGCGCCTTGTGCGCGGCGATCTGGCGCGCGAAGTGGTTGTAGATGACGACGGCCGGGATCGCGGCGACAAGGCCGATGGCGGTCGCCAGCAGGGCCTCGGCGATACCGGGCGCGACAACGGCGAGGTTCGTCGTCTGCTTCTCGGCAATGCCGATGAAGCTGTTCATGATGCCCCAGACCGTCCCGAACAGGCCGACGAAGGGCGCGGTCGCGCCGATCGTGGCAAGCACGTTCACGCCGCGGGTCATGCGCCGGGTCACCAGCGCCTCATGACGCTGGAAGCGGGAGACGACACGCTCCTTGATGCCTTCGGGATCGGAAAGCGCGTCGCTGGAGAGGCGCAGTTCGGCGAGCGCCTCGCGCACCAGCGGCGTAAAGGCAAGGTTGCCGTCGAGCGCGGCGTCGCGCAGCGAGCGCAGCGACACGAGCTGGTCGTGCACCTGCTTCTCGGCGGCGTTGGCCTTGCGCAGTTCCATGAGCTTGGCGACGAAGATCGTCCAGGTCGCGAGCGAGGCGAGACCCAGGCCGATCATGACGACTTTGACGAGCCAGTCGGCCTGCCAGAACATGGCGCCGACCGAGAGATTCTCGGGAAGGGCGACGGCCGCGGCGTGGGCCGGGCTGGTCGCGAGCAGTGCAGCAATCATGGCAGGCACCCCAAGCCTCTTGCCAGTGATCATCGTATGTCCCCCTGATGTTCCGAGCGTTGCCCGGAGATGTCTGCTGTATGTTGTTGCGAACCATTCGCATGGGTTGTGAAGGTTTGCAAGAGTTTTGCAAGAGATTCGCATTAGCGGGCATTGGCGTGTGCTGCGCCTTCGCAGGGAAGTGCCGGAAAGTCTTGGGAAATGCTCGCAGGAAGGGGCGCGCCGCGACGTGGAACCAATCGCGCTTGCCTGCGTTGTGGAAGGCACGTCGCAGGGGCTCGCAACTTATCGACACAATTCGTTCCGGGTATCGGACGGACCGATGTGCGCGCCTCTGTATCGAAATGGGCGAATCGCCTAGAATTAGCGCTTGTCAGGGCGAATCAGTTGTGATTCTATCGAGTTCATGAGGACCATGCGGGGCGATACCACCATCGTGCGAAAGCGACTTGTGCAGGGGCTGCCCGTGGCAGCGCTTCTGCTCATGGGCGCCTTTGCCGTGGCCGGGCCGAGCGGTCTGCTCGCGTGGGGGGAGAACCAGCGCGTGCTCGAACAGCGCCGGACGAGCCTCGCGGACTTGCAGGACAAGCGTGATCGCTTGCGCAACCGGGTGAACCTGCTTGCGCCGGACCACGTCGATCCTGATCTTGCCGGCGAATTGCTGCGCAGCAATCTCAATGTCGCCCGTCCCGATGAAAAGGTTCTCCTGCTTCCCTGAATCGCGCCCTCCCGCGCGTCCCGGAAAACGGCGGCTATGCACTTTTTTGCAAGGCTAGTTGCGCCGAATGGTACAAAAAGTGCTTTGAATCGCCCTCGATTCAGGGTTGGAACGCTTCCCGTATCCAAGCGATCTCCCTATATCGCGTGGACGAAGCCATCCTTACCCCAGGGGGAGCAGCATTGCCCAAAACAAAGACTGACGCCGCGTCCGGCACGACCGATACGCCGGTAACGCCAGCCACCCAAGACGACTTCGATCTCGGCAGCCTCCAGCAGGCCCTCGAAGGCGACAAGCGCTATAAGGCGGACAAGGAAGAGCTGCTCAAGCTCTATGAGCAGATGCTGCTCATCCGGCGTTTCGAAGAGAAGGCGGGCCAGCTCTACGGCCTCGGCCTGATCGGTGGCTTCTGCCACCTCTACATCGGTCAGGAAGCCGTTGCCGTGGGCCTGCAGTCCGCGCTCGACGGCGACAAGGACTCGGTCATCACCGGCTACCGCGACCACGGTCACATGCTGGCCTACGGCATCGACCCCAAGGTCATCATGGCCGAGCTCACCGGACGTGCCGCGGGCATCTCCAAGGGCAAGGGCGGCTCGATGCACATGTTCAGTGTCGAGCACAAGTTCTACGGCGGTCACGGCATCGTTGGCGCGCAGGTGCCGCTGGGTGCGGGCTTGGCCTTCGCGCACAAGTACAACGAGGACGGTGGCGTTGCCATGTCCTACTTCGGCGATGGTGCTGCCAACCAGGGCCAGGTCTACGAGGCCTTCAACATGGCCGCGCTGTGGAAGCTCCCGATCATCTTCGTGATCGAGAACAACCAGTACGCCATGGGCACCGCGGTCAACCGTTCCTCGGCCGAGACCCACTTCTACCGCCGCGGCAGCGCGTTCCGCATTCCGGGCATGCAGGTCGATGGCATGGATGTCCTTGAAGTGCGCAAGGCCGCCGAGATCGCGCTCGAATACGTGCGCGCCGGCAATGGCCCCGTGCTCATGGAGCTGAACACCTACCGCTACCGTGGTCACTCGATGTCCGACCCCGCCAAGTATCGCAGCCGCGAGGAAGTGCAGGGCGTCCGCGACAAGCGTGACCCGATCGAACATGCCAAGGCCGAACTGGTCGAACTGGGCATGTCCGAAGATACGCTCAAGGACCTCGACAAGACCGTGCGCAAGCAGATCTCCGAAGCGGCCGATTTCGCCGAAAGCTCGCCCGAACCCGAAATGTCCGAACTCTATACTGACGTGCTGGTGGAGCGCTACTGATGGCGATTGAACTGAAGATGCCCGCGCTCTCGCCGACGATGGAAGAGGGCAAGCTTGCCAAGTGGCTGGTCAAGGAAGGCGACGAAGTGTCCTCGGGCACGATCCTCGCCGAAATCGAAACCGACAAGGCGACGATGGAATTCGAATCCATCGATGAAGGTACCGTCGGCAAGATCCTCGTCGAGGAAGGCACCGAAGGCGTGAAGGTCGGCACGGTCATCGCCATGCTGGCCGGCGAAGGCGAAGACGCTTCCTCTATTGAAGCGCCCGCCGAGCCCAAGGTCGAAGCGCAGCAGGTCAAGTCGGACGTCATCCAGGATGTCTCGGCCGAAAGCGGCACCGGCAAGCTCGCGACCGAGGAAAAGCCCAAGAAGCGCGATCCCGAAGTGCCCCATGGCACCAACATGAAGACCTCGACCGTGCGTGACGCGCTGCGCGATGCGATGGCCGAGGAAATGCGCCGCGACGAACGCGTCTTCGTGATGGGCGAGGAAGTCGCCGAGTACCAGGGCGCCTACAAGGTGACCCAGGGCCTGCTCGACGAATTCGGCCCCAAGCGCGTGATCGACACCCCGATCACCGAGTACGGCTTTGCCGGTATCGGTACGGGCGCTGCCATGGGCGGCCTGCGTCCTGTCGTCGAGTTCATGACCTTCAACTTCGCCATGCAGGCGATTGACCACATCATCAACTCGGCCGCCAAGACCAACTACATGTCCGGTGGCCAGATGCGCTGCCCGATCGTGTTCCGTGGCCCGAACGGCGCGGCCTCGCGCGTGGGTGCGCAGCACTCGCAGAACTATGGTCCCTGGTACGCCAGCGTTCCCGGCCTCGTGGTCATCGCACCCTACGATGCTTCGGACGCCAAGGGCCTTCTGAAGGCCGCGATCCGCAGCGAGGACCCGGTGGTCTTCCTCGAGAACGAGCTCGTCTACGGTCGCAACTTCGAGCTGCCCGAGCTCGACGACCATGTCCTGCCGATCGGCAAGGCCCGCATCATGCGCGAAGGTTCGGACGTAACCATCGTCTCGTACTCGATCGGCGTGGGTGTGGCTCTGGAAGCCGCCGAGAAGCTGGCTGAGGAAGGCATCGACGCCGAAGTCCTCGACCTGCGCACGCTGCGTCCGCTCGACAAGGAAGCGGTGCTGGAGAGCCTCGCCAAGACCAACCGCATCGTGGTGGCCGAAGAAGGCTTCCCGGTCTGCTCGATCGCTTCGGAAATCGCCTCGATCTGCATGGAAGAAGGCTTCGACGATCTCGACGCACCGGTCACCCGCGTGTGCAACGAAGACGTTCCGCTGCCTTACGCCGCGAACCTCGAGCACGCCGCGTTGATCGACACGGATCGCGTGATCGAAGCGGTCAAGAAGGTCTGCTACCGCTGATCTTGACTGCCGCGGTTCGACCGCGGTGAACAGAATGAGAGAAGGGCCTGCGACCATCTGGTCGCGGGCCCTTTTTCGTGGTGCTCAGGCCGCGGTGTCGCTGAACTTGTCGCAGGAGGAGACCGGCGCGTGGGCCTGGCCTTCGACCTGATAGATCTGCGAGAGGTCTCGGCTCGAACGCACCGTGTAGGAGGCGATGCTCTCGATCCGGCGCGCACCCATCAGGGCTTTGGAAATGAGCGGTTGATAGGTGTAGGCGATTTCCACGAATACGACCGCATCGCCGCTTTGGGCGAGCACCTTGCGGTCTTCCGGCCCGATGCCATTCGGGAGTTCGTCGCCTTCTTCTCCGTAGCTGGACACTATCTGGAGCGTGCCCATGCAACGCTGCCAGTGGATGTACTGTTCCTCGTCCGCATTGACTTCCAGGCTGCTGACGATCACCCGCCCGTTCTCATAGAGATCCATCCCCGATCCGGCCTGGACCTTGGCGCCCAGCAGCAGGTCGTTGATGTCGGCTTCGTAGATCTTGCGGTTCTCCAGTGTCGAAATGTCGCCGATGCGCGAGGCATTGTCCGCGACCTGCACAGCCAGCTGCCCCACGCGCAGCGTCGTCAGCGAGTAGTTGGCCAGTTCGATCCCGGCGAGGCCGGCGCCCAGAAAGAAGGGGAGCACCAGGGCGGTCTCGGTTACTGCGACGCCTGCACGGGCGCCGGGCAGGGCCTTGAGACGGCGTGCGACAGAGGCGATCATCGGGCTGATCTGGCGGATCATGGGCAATTTCCGATGCTGGGCGGGGCGTCGTTGGTCTCGTAGGGCTGGTTGCGCAGCACCGTGCGGGCACGCATCGTGAAGGTGTCGCCCATGCCCAGGAGCGCGGTGACGGGGAACGGGCGCGGATAGGTGACCTCCACCTCGTAGAGCACCGCATCGCGGGCGCTGCCCTGGCCGCGCGTGCCTTGGCTTGCGTCCCAGGCGCCGTTGCCGTTGGCGTCCTCGAACGGTTCGCCCGCGTTGCAGGTCCCATCGCCGTTGACGTCGGTAAAGTCTTCCGGCGCGCCGATGTCCGAGAACGAGGCGTAGGCCGTGCGCTCGAAGGTCAGCTCGGCAGCCGGAGCAATGGCATGCACCGCCTCGCGCACCCGCTCGTCGAGTTGGCTTGTGCGGCCTGCTGCGCCCTCGATGGTCGAATCGCGCGCGGCCTTCTGGATCGAGCCCTCGAGCTGTTCGGCGGTGTAGACGTTGTAGCCCAGGTCAAAGAGGCCGAAGATCGTGAGCAGCATGACAGGTGCGACGAGCGCGAACTCCACCGCTGCAACACCGCGCCGGTCCTGCGCCCAGGCCTGGAAGAGATCGCGCCGCCTCATTGCACGATCCGGAGGTCGCCCATGGCCTTGGCAATGGCATCAAAGGCATCGTTGAGCTGGTCCGCGTTGTCCGCCTGGAACCAGTGGCCTGGCCCCGCACAGGTCTTGAGCATGTCGGTCATCTCGGTTCCAAAGCCGATCACCCAGACGGTGATGTTCTTCTTCTTCACTTCGCTGCAGGCATAGGAGAAGCGTTTCTCCACGGTCTGCGTCAGCGAGTAGGGCGAGGAGGGCGACCAGCGGCGTTCGCTCAGCGGCTCGATCCCGTAGCTGCCATAGCTGAAGTCATTGGGTGCCGTCTCGCCATCGGTCAGGAAGATCAGGTGGCGCGTCGTCGGGCGCTGGTTCACGTCCGCATTCTCGCTGGCGAAGATCCCGGTGGGGGACAGCAGGCGTCCGCCCCAGATCATGCCGACGTCGTGGTAGGTGCTGCCCTCGGGCCTGAGCGAGTCGACATAGCTCGCGACTTCGCTCGCCGTCATTTCGGCCAGCTTGTGCGCGCGGGATGGGCAGGCGGTGACGCCGTAATTGCTGGCCTGCATGTAGTTCTCGTCGGTCATGACCGGCTGCCTGGAGAAGCTTCCTCCGGTTGCCGACCAGGCCCGCTCGAAGGAAATCTCATGAAGGATCGGGCGCCACTGCGTGCCAGGCTGGGTGGCCTCGGGGACGCGGTCGATGTCGAGATCGAGCGCCTTGGTCAGATCGACGTTGTCATAATCGGTGATCTGGTAGGTATCGCGTTCTTCAATACAGCCGCGAAAGCCAGCCGACATGTTCTGGGGCGTGGGCGAGGGACTTCCGTACATGCGCACGCGAAGCGCGCCGCCCTTGTAGAGTGCGCTGCCAGACGAACCTTTCAGCGAACGCACGTCAAGCGCGACGCTGTTGTACTGCCACTTGTAGACTTCCTTGGTCTCGACGCCATCTTCCTGCTTCAACGTGCGGTAGACGTAATCGGTGTAGCGGGTCGGGGTCACGGTGAAGCCGCCATCGGCGGGCGCGCAGGCGAACGTGTCGCCTTTGACGCGCGTGTCCCACACCTCGTAGCCGGTGCCCGAGCCATAGGCGATCATCTGCCAGGTTGCGGTGTCGCCGGGACACTCGGTTTCGAACCAGCTTGCGTCCGAGGTGCGTGTGCCGCTGATCGTCTGGTAGGTGTACTTGTACTTAGGAACGGTTTCGGTCTTGCCAGTGCTCTTGGCGATGCGGCCCTCGTAGCTGGCCGTATCCACCATCCAGTCCGAGCGCAGCAGGTACCCCACGTTGACGTTGGTGGAATAGGGCACGAAGCCATAGCGGATACGTACGCCCGGCGTCTTGCTGCCTTCCAGCTGGGCGTGGAAGTCCTTCACCACGCGGCGCAGGACCGTGATCTTGGGTTCGCTGTCCCCGGCATTGGTGAGGTCCATCGAGCCGGTCGTGTCGAGCACCATCATCACGTCGGTGTTGGAGTAATTGAGCTTCGCCTCGCAACGTACGCGCACGGGAATATGCGTTCTCCCGAAGATGCGCATGATCGTGGTGGGCACCGAGGCACTGGCCAGGCCGGAGATCGAGAAGTCGTTTTCCAGCGCCATCTGGAATGTGCGCTCGCGCGAGCCGTAGGCCCCTTCGCCGAAGTTGCCATTGAAGAAGCGGTTGCCGATCACCGAGACTTCGGTAGGAACCACCCCTGTGGTGACGACCTGCGAGCCCAGCGCCTTGCGCGCGGCAAGTACGCCCGAATCGCAGGCCTGCTGGAGGCGGGTCTCGGAAAGGTAGCTGCGGCCCATGTCGATCCCACCGCCGACGAGCGCGAGCAGCGGCGTCACCGCGGCTGCAAAGATCAGGAAGGTGTTGCCGCTGCGCTCACGCGCAAGCTCTCGAAGGCAGGACAGGGTCTGCCGCATGCTATCACCTTGTCCCGGGGGACGTGTCCTATGGTTCATCGGTTGGTAAATGCCTGCTGGGGTAGCTCTTGCCGAAATACCCCTAAAAACCTTATAAAATGTGGAGTAATCGTAGTTAATGCGAAGCCCGGCGAATTCCCGGACCTGTGAATGTTATCGTTTGCAGTGTGTGCGGGTGAGGAATGGCGGAATTACGCGCCGTTGCGCGGGCCTCCTGCATGGCCGGTGCGTGCGCAACGCTTGCAAGTGTGGCCGCGGAAGTTAAGAGGCGCTGCTGTGTCTGAACAAGAATCCGCCGCCGGACCCGCTCCGCTGAGCCCCGCGCAAATCGAGGACAGCCTGCTCGCCTCGCTTTCCCCGCTGGCCCGTCTTGCGCTGTCCTATGCGCCGCAGCGCGCCCGTCTGCAGACGCTTGCACTCTTTGCGCTCGACGCGCGTCTGGCCAATCTGCTGCGCCACTCGTCCGAACCCATGCTCGCGCAGTTGCGGCTCTCGTGGTGGCGTGAGACCCTGGGGCAGGACGCGTCGGCCTGGCCGCAGGGGGAGCCTCTGCTCGCGGCCTTTCGCAGCTGGTCGGGGGGACACGAGGGCGCAATGGCCCTGGTCGATGGCTGGGAGGCGCTCACGGCACCTTCGCCGCTGACCCATGGCGCGCTGCAATCCATGGCCGATGGCCGCGCACGGGCCTTTGGCGCCTTCGCTCAGGAAGTCGGCTGCGCAGGCGCCGCAGGGCAGGCCGAAGCCATCGGCCGTGCCTGGGGACTGACCGATCTTGCCGTCCGGCTGAGCAAGGAGGAGGAGCGCGCCGCTGTCGAGCGCCTCCTCGCCAACAACGGAGCCACGACGCGTGGACGCGTGCCCCGCGCGCTGCGCCCGCTCAAGGTTCTTGAGGTGCTTTCGGCGCGGCGTCATGCCAAGGGCAGCGAAGAGGCGGCCCGTTCGCCCAGCGCCTTGATGCGCGCCATCGGGGTTGGGCTGCTCGGGCGCTAGTCGCGGTGAACAATCTGTAATTTTACGTAGCGGTGGCGATCCGCCATTCTTCGTGTCCGCGAAGGGGGGTGGAGATGAGCCGCGTCGTGCTGGGAGCTTTCGGGGCCTTGTGTCTCGTTGCCCTTGGCCTGTTCTGGATGCAGGGGCGGGCTCTTGTGGAGAGTGCCGCGCCGCCGCCCGATGTCATTCCCACGCTGGGGAGCGGGGATGACGATGCGCTACCGTCCTATGCGGCGGACGATCTGGAGCTGCTGGTGGGGCCTGCGCCGCCCGAGGCGGATGAGCTTTCACGCGAGCAGCGCCGCTTCGGGCGCTATGACCGCGATAGCGATGGCCGCATCTCGCGCAACGAGATGCTCTCGACCCGGACCTCGGCGTTCCGCAAGCTCGACACCGATGGCAACAACCTGCTCACCTTCGAGGAGTGGGCCGTCACCACGGTCGACAAGTTCGAGTACGCCGATGTCGATGGCAACGACTGGCTGACGCCCGAAGAGTTCGCGCGCACGGCTCCGCCACGTCGCAAGCCCAAGCCGAAACCCAAGTGCGCCTGCGATTGAGGTCGTGCTTCTGTCCAGCGCTGGACGGGAACTGTCGGGCGCTGGACAAGATTTAAGAAGGCGTCAGGCCGCCGGGGTGAGCCCGGCGATCCAGGGGCCGATCTCTTCCTTGGCGCGCGCGGTGTAGGCCTCCTTGCGCTGCTTCTTGGAGACCTCGTGGAGCGGCGGGAAGAGGCCGAAGTTCACGTTCATGGGCTGGAAGCTCTCGGCCTCCGCGTCGCCGGTGATGTGCGAGAGCAGGGCGCCCATGGCGGTGGTCGCGGGCGGCGCATGCCAGGTGCGCCCGGTCAGTTCGGCCGCCGTCATCAGCCCGGCCATGAGGCCTACCGCAGAACTCTCCACATAGCCCTCGCAGCCGGTGATCTGCCCGGCAAAGCGCACGTGCGGCGCGGTCTTGAGGCGCAGCTGGCGGTCAAGCAGGACAGGCGAGTTTAGGAAGGTGTTGCGATGTAACCCGCCCAGGCGCGCGAACTCGGCGTTCTCCAGGCCCGGGATGGTGCGGAACAGGCGCACCTGCTCGGCATGCTTGAGCTTGGTCTGGAAGCCGACCATGTTCCACAGCGTGCCCAACTTGTTGTCCTGGCGCAGCTGGACAACGGCGTAGGGCCAGCGGCCGTTGGGGTGCTCTGGGGTCGCCCAGTGCGGGTTGTCGAGGCCAACCGGCTTCATCGGCCCGAAGCGCAGTGTCTCCACCCCGCGTTCGGCCATGACCTCGATCGGCATGCAGCCGTCGAAGTAGGGGGTGTTGGCTTCCCAGTCCTTGAACACGGTCTTCTCGCCATCGACCAGGCCCTGGTGGAAGGCGATGTACTGCTCCTTGGTCATGGGGCAGTTGATGTAGTCCTTGGTCCCGCCGCCGACCTTGGAGGGCTTGTCCCAGCGCGAGGCCATCCAGCAGATGTCCATGTCGATGCTGTCGCGGTAAACGATGGGCGCGATGGCATCGAAGAAGGCCAGGCTGTCCGCGCCGGTCGCCGCGCCGATGCTGCCAGCCAGCGCCTCGGCGGTGAGCGGGCCAGTCGCGACAATGGTCGTGCCTTCGGTGGGAAGCTGGTCGACGCGCTCGCGCACGATCTCGACGTTGTCCAGCGCGGACAGGCGCTTCTCGACTTCGGCGGAGAACACGTCGCGGTCAACCGCTAGCGCGGAGCCCGCCGGGACCGCAGCGACCTTGGCCGCGCCCATGATCAGCGAATCGCAGGCGCGCATTTCATGGTGGAGAAGACCGACCGCATTCTTCTCGTCATCGTCCGAGCGGAACGAGTTGGAGCACACCAGCTCGGCGAGGCCATCGGTCTGATGCGCGGGCGTGCCTTCGCCCGTGCCACGCATTTCCGAGATGCGGACCTGGAAACCGCGACGAGCCAGCTGCCAGGCGGCCTCGCTGCCAGCCAGGCCGCCGCCGATGATGTGAACCTTCTGTGTCATAGCTGAGGCGCCTAGCCGTTCTGCTCGCTGGCGGGAAGAGGGGGATTGCGGGGCACGAACCCGATTTGGGGGGATGACTTGCCGGACGGGAACGGACAAACAGGGATATTCAGGCGCTTGCATCCAGACACCGATGCGGCGTGGCGCCAATGATGGAGGTTGCAAGACAGATATGCCCCGGCGCGCACTCGTGGAACGACGTCCCTGGCTCCTCACCAGCCTTGCGCTGGCACTGGGCCATGCCTGGTTCCTTGTCTCGCGCACCCCGGTTCCGGGGGTCTATTGGATGGCTCTGGAGGCGCTGCCATTGGGCTTGCTCGCGGTCTATGCGTTGCTGCGCCACAAGGGGCGAGATACCCAGCTTCTCGCCGCCATGCTCGGGTTCGAGGCGCTGGCAGGTGCGCTGACAGGCTTCTATCCAGGCTTTGCGCGGATCGTGCTGATGCTGGGCTGGTTTGCCGGACTTTCGCTCTTCCTCAGCCACCGAAGCGACGATCCTGACATCAACAGGCGGATCGGAACCGCCGGGCTTTTCCTGCTGACGCCGCTCCTGTGCTACTTTGCGGCAAGTCGTGTCGGCGTGCCGGTGCCGCTGTTCTATGGCCTTGCACTGGGCGGGCTGGCGGCCTCGGCCTGGATGAGCACCTTTGCGCAGAGTCGCGTCGGGGTGGGCGGCGTACTCATCGTGGTGGGCGGTGTCCTCCAGATCACGGTGCCCGAATACCTGGCTGGAGAGTCGCCGCAGGCGGTGATTGCCTGGCTCGCGCTCTACTTCGGCAATCTGGTCCTGGCGACCGGTGTCACCGGTGAGCTGCGCCAGCGTGAGGAAATCGCGCGGGTCGATTGGGACGATTTTTAAGGAAGACAAGGAAGTTCCGAGGGCCATCGCCCTCGGGCTCCTCAGAATGTCGAGCGCACCTCTCGCGGCCCGGTTGGCGTGCGCAAGGTGAGGTCGTCGGTCAGGCCGGAAGAATCAGCTCGCCATCCGGATCACGCGCCACTGGGGCGTGCGCCATCACGGCCGACATCGGCAGTTCGCCGTAGAGGTGGGGAAAAAGCGCACCACCGCGCGACACTTCCCAGCGAACGGCGCCTTCGAGCGTATCGAGATTGACCGCAACAAGGTGCAGATCGTCCTGTCCGGCGAAGTGCTTGACCAGCGTTTCATTCACCTGTCCGGCGTCGGACAGGTGAATGTAGCCATCGGCCAGGTCGATCGGCGCGCCCGTGAAGGCCTGGTCGCGCAGCAGCGTTTCCATCTGCGGCGCGGTCAGGATCTTGTAGGCGACGCCCGTGGTCGCAGGGCCGCTGTTCATGCCTCGCTGTCACCTTCGTCCGGAGCCTCGCCTTCAGGAGCTGGGGCATCGGTTGCCGGAGCTTCTGCACCGGCCTCGACGGCGATGTCCTCGATCTCCTCTTCGGCGGCTTCGTCGAGGCGCACCGCGCCCACGACCTGCTCGCCCTTGGAGACGTTGAAGAGGCGCACGCCAGCTGAGCCGCGCCCGATGACGCGCATGGTCTCGAGCGGAAGGCGGATCATCTTGGCCTGGTCGGTGATAAGCATGAGCTGCTGCTCGCGCGTCGCCGGGAAGCTGGCCACGACATCGCCATTGCGGGCGATGTTGTCGATGTTGGTGATGCCCTGGCCGCCACGGCCGGTGCGGCGGTATTCATACGCCGAGGACATCTTGCCGTAGCCGTTGGCGCAGACCGTGAGGATGAATTCCTCGCGTTCGGCCAGCTCGGCCTGGCGTTCCTCGGACAGCGAGCATGTGCCTTCGCGCTCACCCTTCCAGGGGGCGAACTTGAGGTACTCGTCGCGTTCTTCCGATTCGGTACCTACGCGGTGCAGGATCGAGAGCGAGATGACACGGTCGTCGTCCTTGAGGTTCATGCCGCGCACACCCGTCGAGGTGCGGCTCGTGAACTCGCGGACCTGGTCGCCGGCGAAGCGGATCGCCTTGCCCTTGCGGGTGGCCAGCAGCACGTCGTCGCTCGGATCGAGCAGGGCAACGCCGATCAGGTAGTCATCGCCCGGCGTGCCATCGGCGTTCGTATCGAACTTCATCGCGAACTTGCCGTTGGACGGAATGTTCGCGAAGGAATCCATTGCGTTGCGGCGCACGTTGCCCTTCGACGTGGCGAACACGACCGAGAGCTTGCCCCATTCCGCCTCGTCCTCGGGGAGGGCGAGGACGGTCTGGATCGTCTCGTCCTTGTCGAGGGCGGGTAGCATGTTGATGATCGGACGGCCACGGGTCGTCGGGCCACCTTCGGGCAGCTTGTAAACCTTGAGGCGGTAGACCTTGCCCGCGGTCGAGAAGAACAGCACCGGGTTGTGGGTGGAGGTGACGAACATCGTTGTCACCGCATCCGCGTCCTTGGTCGCCATCCCGGCGCGGCCCTTGCCGCCGCGGGCCTGGGCCCGGAACGTCGAGAGCGGAGTGCGCTTGATGTAACCGTCCATGGTGACGGTCACGACCATGTCCTCGCGCTCGATCAGGTCCTCGTCATCGATCCCGTCGAAGGCGGCGGTGATCTCGGACATGCGCGGCGTCGCGTAAGCGTCGCGCACGGCCTTCAGCTCGTCGCGCATGACGCCGTAGAGCTTTACGCGGTCGGCGAGGATCGAGAGGTATTCCTCGATCGCAGTGGCCAGTTCCTTGAGTTCGTCGCCGATCTCGTCGCGGCCGAGCGCGGTGAGGCGGTGCAGGCGCAGGTCGAGGATCGCGCGGACCTGGACTTCGGACAGGCGGTAGACACCGTCCGATTCCTCCGCGTTGGGCTCGATTGCCTCAACGAGGCGGATGTAGGGCGCGATGTCGCCGATCGGCCACTCACGCGCGAGCAGCTTGGTGCGGGCATCGGCCGGGTTGGACGAGCCGCGGATGATCTTGACCACTTCATCGAGGTTCGAGACCGCAACGACGAGGCCGAGCAAGATGTGCGCACGGTCGCGCGCCTTGTTCAGCTCGTACTTGGTGCGGCGGGTGATGACCTCTTCGCGGAAGTGGATGAAGGCCTGCAGGATGTCGCGCAGGCTCATGATCTCGGGGCGGCCGCCCCGGATTGCGAGCATGTTCGCCGCGAAGTTCGACTGCGCGGGCGTGTTGCGCCAGACCTGGTTGAGGACGACCTCGGGCGAGGCGTCGCGCTTGAGGTCGATGACCACGCGCACGCCTTCGCGGTTCGATTCGTCCCGGATGTCCGAGACGCCCTCGATGCGCTTGTCCTTGGCGGCCTCGGCGATCTTCTCGACCAGGTTGTTCTTGCCCACCTGATAGGGGATCGAGGTGAGGACGATCGAGCGGCGGTCGCCGCGCCCTTCCTCGATCTCGTGGCGGCAGCGCATCATGATCGAGCCGCGGCCCGTGGTATAGGCGTTGCGCGCGCCGCTCTTGCCCAGGATCAGCGGGGCGGTCGGGAAGTCAGGGCCCGGAATGATCTCGCACAGCTGTTCGTTGCTGGTGGTCGGATCGTCCATCAGCGCGAAGCAGCCGTCGATCACCTCGCCCAGGTTGTGCGGGGGAATGTTGGTGGCCATGCCGACCGCGATGCCGCCTGCGCCGTTGACGAGCAGGTTGGGGAAGCGGGCGGGAAGGACGGTCGGCTCGCTTTCCGAGCCATCGTAGTTGTCGGCAAAATCGACGGTGTTCTTGTCGATGTCCGAGAGGAGTTCGTTGGCGCTCTTGTCGAGGCGGGCCTCGGTGTAACGCATCGCGGCCGGCGGATCGGGGTCCATCGAGCCGAAGTTGCCCTGACCATCGACCAGAGGCAGGCGCATCGACCAGGGCTGCGTCAGGCGCGCAAGGGCATCGTAGATCGCGCTGTCGCCATGGGGGTGGTATTTACCCATGACGTCACCGACGATGCGGCTCGACTTGCGGTAGGGCTTGCCTGCGACGTAGCCGGCCTCCTGACACGCATAGAGGATGCGCCGGTGCACCGGCTTGAGGCCATCGCGTACGTCGGGAAGCGCGCGGCTCACGATCACGCTCATCGCGTAATCGAGATAGCTCGACTTCATCTCATCGACGATGTCGATACGAGCGTATTCGCCGTCGGGGCCGGTCGGGTCGAGGTTTTCGGTCTGTTCGCTCACGCGCTAATGTCGTCTTCTGCCAAGCATTCAGGAACGGATAGTCGGCTCTAGGGCAAGGATCGGGCGATTGCCACCACAAGCGTGCACATGGCGCCAATTCGAAGGTTCTTTTCCACAAATTCAAGGTGTGCCGTGCTGGCCGCGCGGCTTTGCGCGCACCCTTGCATGAGACGCCTGGGGAACATGCTGCGGCCAAGTGCATTCAATCCGCGTTAAGCCGTAAGCCTTTAGGTCGGCTGCAAGGTTGCCAACGGTGGAATTCATCGCCATCACGCGGCGGACTGTCGAATTTACCCGGGAGAGGCGCACGAAGCGCATCCCCGCAGTGCAAGAGGAGTAAGCCTGGATCATGGCTCGCAAATTCCTGATTTCCCGTGTGGCCCTTGCGGTCGCGCTCTCGAGCGGTCTTGCGGTTTCGGTGGCCCCGACGACCGCTCTCGCTGCCAAGAAGGACAAGGGGGGCTCGGCCGACTACTCGAAGGAGTTCGTCGCCGAATTCATTCCCATCCAGGAAGCCGACAAGAAGGCCCGCGCCGAACTGGGCGGAACCCCCAATGACCAGACGATGGCTGCGGCCGTTGCGGTGATGAACGCGGAACTGGGCGGCAACGCCAAGGCGGCCTACGAGAAGGCGGCCTCCGTGGCCACGACCCCGGACGACAAGAACGTCCTGGGTGACTTCATGCGCTTCTTCGCGATCATCTCGAAGGACAATGACCTCAAGATCAAGGCGCTCAAGATGCGTCTCGACAGCGGCAAGGTCGCGCCCGAGCAGATCGGCCCGGTCAACTACGACCTTGGCGTCACCTATTACCAGCAGAAGGACTTCGCGTCCGCCGCGCCGTACCTGAAGGCGGCGAAGGATGCCGGTTACCAGGACCCCAACAACCAGCTCGACCTGCTGCTGGCCGACACCTACAAGCGCTCGGGCAACCCCGAAGCGGCGCTCGCGATGGTCAAGGAAGACATTGCAGCAGCCCAGGCTGCGGGCCGTGCGCCGGCAGAGAGCTCGCTGCGCGCCGCGCTGCAGTCGGCCTATGACGCCAAGGACCTGGCGGCCTCGACCGAATATGCCGCGATGCTGGCCGAGAACTATCCCTCGCCCGACACCTGGTACATCTCGTCCTCGATCGTGCGCCAGCTCGCCAGCCTGCCCAAGCAGCAGAACCTCGATCTCATGCGCCTGATGTACGAAACGCAGGCCATGAAGGACAAGCGCGACTACCTCGAGTACCTCGAGAACGCCGACCCGCGCGGCTATCCGGGTGAAGCGCTCAAGATCATGAACCAGGGTCTTGCCAAGGGCGCGCTCGCGAGCGCTGATCTGGGCACCGAAAAGGCCGACACCGAAGCGCGCGTGAAGTCGGACAAGGCCTCGCTGCCCTCGCAGGAAGCCGAAGCGGCCAAGCCCGGCGCGACCCTCGCTACGCTGACCAACGCGGGCGATGTGTTCCTGAGCTACGACGAGAACGCCAAGGCCGAGACCTTCTACGCACGCGCTCTGGAAAAGCCGGGCGTCGATGCAAACACCGTCGCGCTGCGTCTGGGCATCGCGCAGGCCCGTCAGGGCAAGTACGCCGAAGCCGAGGCGACCCTTGCAAAGGTTGGCGGCGCCTCGAAGCCGGTTGCAGAGCTGTGGTCGGCTTACGCCGCCAGCAAGTCCTGATCGAGGGGTAAGGGCAGGGCTGCCGGACCTTCCGGTCGCCGCCCAGTCCTGCAGGAAACGAAAAAAGGAGGCGGTGGGCTCGGTGTCCATCGCCTCCTTTTTTGTGGCTAGGTGAATGGCGGGTTGTCGAGCGCGGGACAGGGTGCTGTCCTGCGCTCGACAGAATTGCCGGTGCCGATCAATCGGCGGGCTCGAATTCCTTCGTTTCCGGGTTCATCAGGTGCAGGATGCCGTCCGAGATGGCGAAGAACGAACCGCGCAGGGTGAGTTCGCCGCTCTCGACCTTGTCCTTGACCCAGGGGAAGGTCATCAGGTTCTCGAGACTGACGCGCACACCGGCGTGCTCCATCTCGATCTCGGCAGCGCGGCCACTGTCGCCATGGTCGGCAACAACCTTCTCGCGCGCCTCGTCGAGGAGCGAGATCCAGTCATCGACGAAGCCGCCCGCGCCCGGGGCATTGCCGCGCAGGCTCTGGCTGAGCGCGGCCTTGCAGCCGCCGCACATGCCATGGCCCATGACCAGCACTTCCTTGACCTTGAGCACCTGCACCGCGAATTCCAGCGCGGCGGAAACGCCGTGGTGGCCAGGCGTGGTCTCATAGGGCGGCACGAGGGCGGCGACGTTGCGGACCACGAAGATCTCGCCGGGATCGACGTCGAAGATCTGGCTGGGATCGACGCGGCTGTCGGAGCAGGAGATGACCATGACCTGCGGCTCCTGGCCGTCCTTGAGCTTCGCCCAGCGTTCACGGTTCTGACTCCATCCGGAGGACCGGAAGCGGCGGTATCCCTCCACGAGATCTTCGAGCACGGGGGACTTGGCTTCGCTCATTGAAAACTCCTTGGGATTATCTGGCAAACCATTGCGCTAGGTATAACGCAGTTTCTTCCGTTGCGTTTCGCCTGCACGACAAAGCACGATTGCGCGATCATTAGCGTGCATATTGGGGGTGGCAAGCGACGCCGGGAGGGACTATCTGGGCCCCATGAACGATCTTTCCTCCGCTCCCAAGCCCGAACGCAAGCGCAAACCCGACTGGATCCGCGTGAAGGCGCCGACCAGTCGCGGCTATGGGGAAACCCGCCAGTTGATGCGGGATCTCAGTCTCAACACGGTGTGCGAAGAGGCGGCGTGCCCCAACATCGGGGAATGCTGGGAAAAGAAGCACGCGACGGTGATGATCCTGGGCGACACGTGCACGCGCGCCTGCGCGTTCTGCAACGTGAAGACCGGTATGCCGGGCCGCGTCGATCCCGCCGAACCCGAGCATGTTGCCGAGCTGGCGCTGAAGACGGGCCTTGAACACATCGTCATCACCTCGGTTGACCGTGACGATCTTCCCGACGGCGGCGCGAACCAGTTCATCAAGGTGATCGAGGCGCTGCGCGCTGCAACCCCCAAGACCACCATCGAGATCCTGACCCCCGATTTCCGCGGCAAGATGCGCGCGGCCATCGAGGCGATCGCCACGGCCCGTCCCGACGTGTTCAACCACAATCTGGAAACGGTGCCCCGTCTCTATCCGACGATCCGCCCCGGCGCGCGGTACTATGCCTCGCTGCGCCTGCTCGAAGAGGTCAAGGCGCACGACCCCTCGATCTTCACCAAGTCGGGCATCATGCTGGGCCTGGGCGAAGGGCGTCTCGAAGTGCATCAGGTCATGGACGACATGCGCTGCGCGGACATCGACTTCCTGACCATGGGCCAGTACCTCCAGCCCACGCCCAAGCACGCCGAAGTCGCCGAGTTCGTGACCCCGCAGGCGTTCAAGTCCTATGGGGCCATCGCGCGTGCCAAGGGCTTCCTGCAGGTCGCCTCGACGCCGTTGACCCGTTCGAGCTACCATGCGGGCGATGACTTTGCCGAGATGCGCGCCGCGCGTGAAGCGCGTCTCGCTAAGGAACAGAAGAAAAAGCGCTAAGCTTCCGAGGCCCGCGGTCCCTGTCCAGAGCTGGGCAGGCGCGGGCACGGAACAGGCCCACGGAAAGCCCGTTACACCCAAATGCCCGGAATTCATGAAACCTACCGGCTCCCCTATAGCGCGGAGCAGATGTTCGATCTCGTGGCCGATGTCGGTCGCTACCAGGAGTTCCTGCCCTGGGTCGTGGCGACCCGTGTCCGTTCGGACAGTGACACCGAGATGGTCGCGGACATGCTCGTCGGCTTCAAGGCGCTGCGCGAGAAGTTCACTTCACGCGTCGAGAAGACCCGTCCGCGCGAGATCCGCGTTCACTATGTCGATGGGCCGATGAAGGACCTCGATAACGTCTGGACGTTCCATCCGGTCGACGAGACCAGCTGCGATGTCGAGTTCGATGTGCGCTTCTCGTTCCGCAACGCGCTGTTCGAGAAGCTGGCGGGCCAGTATTTCGACAAGGCCTTCCGCAAGATGGTGGCCGCGTTCGAGACGCGCGCGAGCGAGCTTTACGGCGCGCCCGCTGGAGGCTGACCTGGATGGCGGAGCGGAGTGGTTGCAATTTGTAACCACACCGCCCACGCCGCACTTAAAGTGGTTTCTAAAGAAAACCCCGCAGGCCTCCTGCGGGGTTTTCTTTTATTACCCTTGTCTTTCAAGGTCCTGAAATAAAGTAATTTTTAGGGGAGGAGGAGGTTGAGTGCCGTCAGCGCCGCCTGGTGGCGTACTGCCGCGCGGTCCTCGCCTTCGATGTGCTGCTGCTCGGCGTTGACCTCTTCGTCGCCGCGAAAGGCGCGGGCGAAGACGACGGTGCCGACCGGCTTCAACTCGGTGCCGCCGCCAGGGCCTGCAATGCCGCTGATCGCCACGGCCACGTCCGCGCGGCTCTGGCGCAGGGCACCTTGCGCCATGGCCCAGGCGGTGGCGGGCGAAACGGCGCCGAAGGCCTCGATCAGGTCGGGCTGGACGCCGAGCATTTCCTGCTTCGATTCGTTGGAATAGGTCACGAACCCGCGCTCGAGCACGGCCGAGGAGCCCGGCACTTCGGTCAGCGCCGCGCAGACAAGACCGCCGGTGCAGCTTTCGGCCACGGCAATGGTCCGGCCCAGTGCCTTGTTCTCGGTGATCACGCGTTCGGCGAGATCGAACAGGTCGGTCGGGAAGAGAAGCTGTTTACCCATGTCAGTCCTTGCAGATGGTCAGGCCGCCCAGCGCCTTCGAATTGGCGTTGCCTTGCCGGGCGATCGTCTCCGAGCGGGCCGCGACTTCGATGAAGAGCGCGATGAGCCCAGCGGTGTTCTGGGGCGGAAGCGGCGAGAGCAGGTCGATCGCAAAATCGATCTCCTCGCACGATTCCAGATGAATGGCCTGCGCGACGAGGCCTGAAACGGTCGCGTCGACGAGCGGCTTGAGCGTTTCGTCGGGAAGCTGTGCAGCGATTGCCCCCATGCCTTCGTCGCGCCCGCGGCTCAGCTTGAGGAAGGCCGAGCGGGCCTCGGGCCAGTACTGCTCACGCGGACCGGAGTAGCGCTGGACAATTTCCTGTCCATGGGTGGACAGGAAGGCGTCGGCAGGCAGCGCCTGGCGGCAGCGCCGCGCCGTCCCGTCGATCACCTGGGGGAGCGAATAAGTCAGGACCGAACGCGCTTCGCCGCGGGTCAGGCAGGCCTGCGCGGCCGCACTGGCGAGCGTTGGACACAAGGCGACACTGGCAGCAACTCCTGCGGCCAGTCCGCGGCGCGCATACTGTCGAGTGCGAGAAGCAAATCGGGTCACCAGACGTCTCCTTGAAAAGCCCTTGGTTCAGACCCGCACGAGGCTGACGGCGGCCTGCGCGGCAATGCCTTCGCGGCGGCCGGTAAAGCCCAGCTTCTCGCTGGTGGTCGCCTTGACGCTGACAAGCTGCGGGTCGACGCCCAGAATCTCGGCCAGACGCGCGCGCATCGCGTCGCGGTGAGGGCCGATCTTGGGCGCCTCGCAGATGATTGTCACGTCCGCATTGCCGAGCGTGTAGCCCGCTTGCGCCACGAGCGAGGCGGCGTGGGCGAGAAAGCGGTCCGAGGACGCGCCCTTCCAGCGCGCGTCGCTGGGTGGAAAGTGCTGCCCGATATCGCCCGCCGCAATCGCGCCGAGCAGTGCATCGACGAGCGCGTGGATGGCCACGTCAGCATCGCTGTGGCCCGCCAGGCCGTGGGTGTGCTCGATCTTGACGCCGCACAGCCACAGGTCTTCGCCTTCTTCCAGCTGGTGGACGTCGAACCCGGTGCCCACGCGCATGGGCGGGGCGGCGGGAGTGAAGTCGTGGCTGTAGGTCAACTTGTGCAGGGCTTCGTCTCCTTCGACGAGGGCAATGTCGCAGCCCCAGGCCTGGGCAACCTGGGCGTCATCTCCGGCGCTGGCGGGGCCGTCCCAGACGCGGTGGGCGTCGAGGATTTCGGCGAATCGGAAGGCTTGCGGGGTCTGGACCCGCCTCAGGTCCTCGCGCCGCGCGCTTGCGCCCATGCGCGGCCCATGCGCGCCCGGCTCGGCGTGGGCAAGGCTGTCGACCACCGGGAGGACCGGGATTGCGCCCTTGTGGTGCTCCAGTGCGGTGAGCAGCCGTGCAATCACCGCTTGGGGCAGGATCGGCCGCGCGGCATCGTGGATCAGGACATGCTCGGGCTGCGAACCGGCCAGCACTTCAAGGCCAAGGCGCACCGATTCCTGGCGGGTCTCGCCGCCTGCTGTAAATATCACCCCGGCGATGCCGGAAAGCGCCTCACGTGCGACAGGCCCCGCGTTTTCGGGGATCACGACGCAGATCGGAGCGATCCCTGCGGCGGCCAGAGACACCACCGAGTGGCGCAGGACCGGCTTGCCACGCCAGTTCGCGAACTGCTTGGGAAGGGGCTGTCCGGCGCGCAAACCCTTGCCTGCAGCCACCACGACGGCGGCGGCTCTGGGTGTGTCGGATATGGCGCGGGGGGAAGTCGAAGTGCTCTGCGTCATCGCGATTGCGGGTAATCGCTTGCTGCGGCGAGGGCAATCCACTATGCGCCTGCCTGTTTTTTAGGCAGTACTGCACAAGATATGACTCGACACGACACTCACCTGCCGGCCGCGCCCGCGCTCAAGCCCATCGACATCGGTCCCGTGCGTATCGACTGTCCCGTCGTGCTCGCGCCCATGACGGGGGTTTCCGACCTTCCGTTCCGCAAGATGGTGCGCAGCTTCGGCTCCGGTCTCAACGTGACCGAGATGATCGCCAGCCCCGCGGCGATTCGCGAAACGCGCGTTTCGGTGCAGAAGGCGATGTGGGATCCGTGCGAGGATCCGGTCGCGATGCAGCTCGTCGGCTGCGAGCCCGAGCAGATGGGCGAGGCGGCCAAGCTGGTCGAGGATCGCGGCGCGGCGATCATCGACATCAACATGGGCTGCCCGGTGCGCAAGGTCGTGAACGGCGATGCGGGTTCGGCGCTGATGCGCGACGTGCCGCTGGCGACGCGCCTGATCGAGGCGACGGTCAAGGCGGTCAAGGTCCCGGTCACGGTCAAGATGCGCATGGGTTGGTGCCATGACAGCCTCAACGCCCCTGAACTTGCGCGTATTGCCGAGGATCTGGGTGCCCGCATGATCACCGTCCACGGGCGCACCCGCAACCAGATGTACAAGGGCAGCGCGGACTGGAGCTTCGTGCGCAAGGTCAAGGATGCGGTCTCGATCCCTGTCATCGTCAACGGCGACATCTGCGGTATCGAGGACGCGGCAAACGCTCTGGAGCAGTCGGGTGCGGACGGCCTGATGGTCGGGCGCGGCGCTTACGGCAAGCCCTGGATCCTCTCGCAGATCATGCAGTGGTGGTGCGGGCAGGAAGTCGCTGCCGAGCCCGATTTCGGCGCGCAGTACGCGATCATCCGCGAACACTACGAAGCGATGCTGGAGCACTACGGGCGCGATACCGGCGTCAAGATGGCCCGCAAGCATCTGGGCTGGTACGTCAAGGGCATCAAGGGCTCGGCCGAGTTCCGCAACCGAGCGAACTTCATCGACGATCCCGACGAAGTGCTGCGCGCGCTGGCCGAGTTCTACGCCCCCTATCGCGAGGCGCAGGCCGCATGAGCGAGGCGGCGGGCATCACCTTGCCCGAAGCCGACCGCGTGCTGGCCAGCCTCCCGCAGGCGGTCGTACTGCTTGAGCCGGGCTTGCGCATCGCCTCGGTCAATCCGGCGGCTGAACAGTTCTTCGGCCAGTCGCTGCGGCGTCTGGTGGGGGTAGGCCTGCGCGAGCTGCTTGATGTGGCGAGCCCGCGCGTGCTGGACCGTCTGGACGACTATGAGACACCGGTCTCGGCGCGCGAACTGGCGGTGCAGGTCAAGGGCATGGGCATGCGCCGGATCGACCTCAACGTCGCGCCGGTCGCCGATCATCCGCGCTGGCAGATCCTGACGATCCACGATCACACGACGGCGGACGCCTTGGGCGACGATTCGGGTGGTTTCGATGCCGCCGCTCTGCGCGGGCCCGAGATCATGGCGCACGAGATCAAGAACCCGCTCGCCGGGATCCGCGGAGCGGCGCAGCTTCTGGCGCGTCAGGTCGATGAAAAGGGCTACGCGCTCACCCATCTCATCACCAGCGAGGTGGACCGTATCGCCGATCTTATCGGGCGCATGCAGGACCTCAGCCGTCAGACGGCCCCCGCCATGGCGCCGTGCAATCTGCACGAGGCCGCACGCCGCGCCATTGATGTGATCCACGCCGGCCGCGCCGAGCACCCGGAATACTGTACCATCCGCGAGGAGTTCGATCCTTCGCTGCCCCCGGTCCAGGGAAGCGCCGACGCTCTGGTGCAGGTCATCATCAACCTGTTGTCGAACGCGATGGAAGCCAGCCTTTCGCAAGCCGTGCCGCGCGTCATGGTGCGCACCCGCTTTGCCAGCGGGCTGCAGCTGCACACTACCGAGGACGGCAAGCCGCTGCGCCTGCCGGTCGAGCTGCGCGTGACCGACAATGGTGAAGGCGTGGCGCCGAACCTTCGCGAGCATATCTTCGAGCCCTTCGTCACCAGCAAGAAATCGGGACAGGGGCTGGGGCTGCCGCTCGTGCGCAAGCTGGTGCGCGAGATGAACGGGCGCATCACGCACGAGCGCGACGACGTGAAGGGGCTTACGCACTTTCGCGTTCACTTGCCGCTTGCGAAGGAAACACGAAAGATACTCTTGGGAGGGAGGCCATCGTGATCGAAGTCCTGTTGGTCGAGGACGACCCCTCGATCGCGCTTGTCATCGATGCGGCACTGGTCGCCGAAGGCGCGAACGTGACGCATGTCGAGACACTCGCCGAGCGCGACCGGCTTTTGCAGCAGCAGCGTTTCAATGCGCTGGTGACCGACGTCATGCTGCCCGATGGGGACGGGATCGAGACCCTGGGGGTGGTGCGAACGCTGTGCCCCGAGATGCCGATCGTGATCCTTTCGGCGCAGAACACGCTTGATACCGCTGTGCGCGCGACCGACACCGGAGCCTTCGAGTACTTTCCCAAGCCCTTTGACATCGACGAACTGGCGCGCACGGTGTGCCAGGCGGCGGGCAACGCGGGCGGTGGAGATGCCCTCGAGGATGAGGACATCGTCGAGGATGGCCTGCCGCTGGTGGGCCGCAGCCCGGCGATGCAGTCGGTCTTCCGCATGATCACGCGCGTCCTGCGCAACGATCTCACCGTGCTGATCCTGGGCGAATCGGGAACGGGCAAGGAACTGGTGGCCGAGGCGATCCACCAGCTCGGCAACCGCCGGGCCGGGCCGTTCATCGCGGTCAACACGGCCGCGATCCCGGCCGAGTTGATCGAAAGCGAGCTGTTCGGGCACGAGAAGGGCGCCTTTACCGGTGCGGTCGCGCGCCATGTCGGGAAGTTCGAGCAGGCGGCGGGCGGCACGCTGTTCCTCGACGAGATCGGCGATATGCCGATGCAGGCGCAGACGCGTCTTCTGCGCGCGCTCCAGTCGGGCACGATCCGCCGCGTGGGCGGGCAGGAAGACATCCGTCTCGACGTGCGCATCGTGGCGGCCACCAACAAGTCGCTCGAACCCGAGATCGCGGCCGGACGCTTTCGCGAGGATCTGTTCTACCGCCTCAACGTGGTGCCCATTCACATGCCGCCCCTGCGCGAGCGGCGCGATGATATCGAGGTGCTGGCCCGCCATTTCCTCCAGCAGGCCGCAGGCGAGGGTCTGCCGCGGCGCCAGCTGACCCCGGCGGCCTCGCGTCTGCTGGGCGAGCAGGCCTGGCCGGGCAACGTGCGCGAGCTCAAGAACTTCATCTACCGGCTCACCCTGCTGGCGCGTGAGGACATGATCGACGTGGAGGTCGTTGTCCCGCTGCTGCGCCAGGCGGCCAGCGCCGAGCCTGCCCCTGAAAGCGGTCCGGAAAGGTCCGATATCGAGACGGCCATTGTCCAGTGGCTGGAAAGCGCGCAGCCCGCCTCGGGGACGATCTACGCCTCGGCGCTTGCGGCGCTGGAGCGTCCGCTCTTCGCCTCGATCCTGCGCCAGACTGCGGGAAACCAGCTGCGCGCGGCGCAGGCCCTGGGGATCAACCGCAATACCTTGCGCAAGCGCTTGAGCGAACTGGCGCTTGACCCGGAGGAATTCGCCCGGCGTTAATCTTCATGGGGGCAGACGGCGATGCGGGCACGGCGTCGTCTCGCCGATATGTGCCTGCAACCGAACGCACGACGCAGATTTGGAACTTGCGCTGGCGCAACAGGGGTGTTGTATAGGTGCAACGATGAGTGCAGTACCCGCGACACGACGAAACTGGCCACGGTGGTGGAGGCGATTCCAGATCGCTGCGCGCCGAGCCAACATCTTCGCGGTGATCGCCGCGCTGTGCGTGGTCGCCTTCGTGGTCATGAGTTCGATCACCTGGATCAGCCTCAATTCGGGGTGGGATGCGGCGCGGCCCATTCCCTCCAATCTCACGGCGACACTTCTGGTCGGCATGCTGGTGCCTGCGATGGCGCTGATCGTGCTTCTGGGGCGCTACATAGCCCTGCAACGCGCGGCGGAGAGTATCGGCGGCACCGGGCAGATGCACGTGCGCCTGGTGTTCATTTTTTCGCTCATCTCGGCGATACCGACGCTGCTGGTGGTGGTCTTCGCGTCGTGGCTGTTCCAGTCGGGTGTCGAGTTCTGGTTTTCCGACAACTCGCGCGGTCTCCTCGAAAACGCGAACAAGCTGGCACGGGGGTACTACGAACAGACGGTGCGTGACGTGGGTTACGAGTCTGCGGCGATGGCGCAGGATTCGCGTGTCACCCTCGAAAGCCATCCTGTCGTCAGTCCGACTTTCCAGCGTTTCCTCGCCGAGCAGGTCCTGCTCCGCAATCTGTCGGTTGCGGCAGTCATCCAGATCGACTCCAATGGGGAGCAGCGCACCCCGATCATCGTTGATCCGGACAACAAGTCCGAGAACAACCGTCTGAGCAAGGAAATGCTCGAACGCCTCGACAAGGGCGAACCCTATGTCGCGGAATCGAAGAACAACCGCATCGTTGCGGGCGCACCGATCGAGCGCCAGTCGGGTGTCTACCTGCTGGTCGCGCGCACCAATGACCTTGTTTCCCTCAGTCAGGGGCAGCGCGCCGAGAACATCGTGCAGGCTTACGAGGTCCTGACCAGCCGTGCGCGGATCATGCAGCTGCAGTTCAACGTCGCGCTGTTCGTCGGTTCTCTGGCGCTGGTCGGGCTCTCGGTCTGGTTCGCGCTGCGCTTTGCAGACCGGCAGGTGCAACCTCTCTACGAACTGGTCGAGGCGGCACGCCGTGTGGGGGCGGGCAACTACTCGCTTCAGCTCGAAGGGCGTACCGGAACCGACGAGATCGGCCTTCTCAACCGCGCCTTCAACCGCATGACCGCGCAGATCGACAAGCAGACGCAGGCGCTTCTGGGCGCCAACCGCCAGCTTCACGAACGCCGCTTGTTCATCGAAGCCGTTCTGGAATCGGTGACTTCGGGCATCATTTCGCTCGACGAGAAGGGCTGCATTCTCCTGATGAACAGCTCCGCGCTCAAGCTCACCAATCAGGACGACGTGCCCGAGGGCATGCCGATTGCCGAGCTGGCCCCGGCCATTGCGACCATGATCGAGAGCGATGATCGCAGCGGCATTGTCCAATACAGCCGCGGCGGCGAACTCCTGACCCTTGCCGTGAAGACGAGCCGCGATGCGACCGGCCACGTCATCACCTTCGAGGACATCACGCGCCAGCTGGTCGACCAGCGCACGGCGGCCTGGTCGGACGTCGCGCGCCGTATTGCGCACGAGATCAAGAACCCGCTCACCCCGATCCAGCTGGCGACCGAGCGTCTCAGCCGCCGTTACCGCAAGCAGATCACCGACAACCCGGAGCTTTTCGAGGACCTCACCGCCACGATCATCCGGCAGGTCGGCGACCTGCGCCGGATGGTCGACGAGTTCTCCTCGTTCGCCCGGCTGCCCAAGCCCGTGTTTCGCGCAGAAGACCCCGTGGCGCTCACCCGCCAGGCCCTGTTCCTTCAAGAAGTCGCTCGCCCCGACGTCGACTTCACCTTCGCCGCCGAGGACGAGATCGGCACCATCGATTGCGACCGCCACCAGTTCGGCCAGGCCATGACCAACGTCCTCAAGAACGCGGTCGAGGCCACCGAGACCAAGGCGCGCGAAGCCGGTGAGGACTACAAGGGGCGGATTGCGGTGGACATTGCCGCCAGCGAGGACTGCATCCAGGTGCGTATCGCCGACAACGGTATTGGTCTCTCACAGGCACGCGAACGGATCATTGAACCTTACGTTACCACCCGCGAAAAGGGCACCGGCCTTGGCCTCGCGATCGTCAACAAGATCGTCGAGGAACATGGCGGCGACATGACCTTTACCCCCGCGGAGGGCGGCGGAACCGTGGTGACAATGCGCTTCGCAGCGGACCCGCTGCTGCGCCAGCGCAAGCAGGAGGCTGCTGAATGAGGGTGGCCATGCGGGAACACAGGCGCCTCGCGCTTGCTTGGAATGACACGAGAAACAAGAAGAAGACTGGGCCATGGCATTGGAAATCCTGATTGTTGACGACGAGCGTGATATTCGTGAGCTCGTTGCCGGGGTTCTGAGCGACGAGGGGTACGATTGCCGCACGGCAGGGGACAGCACCCAGGCGCTCGAGGAAATCGACAAGCGCCGTCCCTCGCTGGTGCTCCTTGACGTGTGGCTGCACGGAAGCCGCCTTGACGGGCTCGAGGTGCTCGATGCGATCAAGGCGCGCGAGCCCGAACTGCCGGTCATCATCTTCTCAGGGCACGGCAATATCGACACCGCTGTGGCGGCCATCGGGCGCGGTGCGGTCGATTTCATCGAAAAGCCCTTTGAGGCCGAACGGCTGATCCACCTCGTCGGCAAGGCAACCGAAACCGAACGCCTGCGCCGCGAGAACGCGCAGCTGCGCCAGGACTTCTCGACCGGAGAGGAGTTCACCGGTTCGAGTGCCTCGATCAACCAGGTGCGCGCGACCCTGAAGCGTGTGGCCAACACCGGCAGCCGCCTGTTGATCACGGGGGCCGCCGGTTCGGGCAAGGAAGTGGCCGCGCGGCTCCTCCACGCCTGGAGCCCGCGCGCGGACAAGGCCTTCGTCAGTGTCAACTCGGCGCGCATCACGCCCGAGCGCTTCGAACAGGAGCTGTTCGGGGAGGAAGCCGAAGGCGCACTGGTGCGTCCGGGCCTTCTGGAAACCGCCGATGGCGGCACGCTCTACCTCGATGAAGTGGCGGACATGCCGCTGTCGACCCAGGCCCGGATCCTGCGCGTGCTGACCGATCAGGCCTTCGTGCGCGTGGGCGGGACGCGCCAGATCCGCGTCGACGTGCGCGTGGTGTCCTCGACCTCACGCGACCTTGAGAAGGAAATTTCCGAGCGGCGCTTCCGAGAGGACCTGTTCTACCGCCTCAATGTCGTCCCCGTGGCCATCCCGGCGCTGCGCGAACGGCGTGACGACATTCCCGCGCTCGTCGATCATTTCTTCGCGCGGTACGCCAACGAGCAGGGCGTCGCGCCGCCGCAGGTGTCGCCCGAGGCCATGACCGCGCTCCAGGCCTACGAGTGGCCCGGCAACGTGCGCCAGCTGCGCAACGTGGTCGAGCGCACGGTCATCATGGCCCCGCGCGAGAAGCTGGACCGGATCGAGCCCGACATGTTGCCCCCGGAAATCTTCAACGCCCGGGGCGGCGGCGATGGCGGCGTGGCGGTGATGATGAGCGCGCCGCTTCGCGAGGCGCGTGAGAGCTTCGAGCGTGAGTACCTGCGCGTTCAGATTCGGCGGTTTTCCGGGAATATCTCGAAGACCGCCTCGTTCATCGGCATGGAGCGATCGGCGCTGCACCGCAAGCTCAAGCTGCTCGGCATGTCCGAGCGCAAGGAGGAGGAAACCCCCGGCGAAGGCGAGGGGTGAGACACGCGTAAGGCAAACGACATAACTTTCGGATTTACTGCATTGCAGCAAGCGGGTAATTTCGATTCGCTTACGGCATGATCCGGGATGGGCATGCCAGATCGCGGACCGCATCAGCGGCCGCCAAAAAGAAGGAGAATACAATGGCTGGTCGAACGCTTTCCGCGAGGCCGAGAGCGAGCGCCACCACGGAGGCTGCGGACACCAAGCCCGCAGCAACTCCGGCGCAAACTGCACCTGCATCCGGTAAGGGCCAGAACCTTCAGGATCAGTTCCTCAACCTCCTGCGCAAGAACAAGACCCCCGTGACCATGTTCCTGGTCAAGGGCGTCAAGCTGCAGGGTATCGTTACCTGGTTCGACAACTTCTCGATCCTGCTGCGCCGCGATGGGCAGTCGCAGCTGGTCTACAAGCACGCCATTTCGACGATCATGCCCTCGACGCCCGTCGATGCGGCCCAGTTCAACAGCGGCGAGGGTTCCAAGAAGACCCGCGCGCTTCAGGACGTCTTCCTCTCCAGCATCCGCAGCGCCGGCGTGCAGGTGACGATGTTCCTCATCAACGGCGTCATGCTTCAGGGCCGGGTTGCGGCCTATGACCTGTTCTGCATGCTGCTCGAACGCGAAGGCTATGTGCAGCTTGCCTACAAGCACGCGGTTTCGACGATCCAGCCGGTGACCCCGGTGGACCTGCAGAGCCACGAAGAAGCGGAAGACTGATTCCAGCTTGGACGACGAACTGAAAGGAGAGGTCACGCGCGGCGCGCGTGCCCTCGTCGTATATCCGCACATGCGCGGCAACCGGGGCAGCGCCGATCTGGACCCGGAAGCCCGCCTCGAAGAAGCCAAGGGGCTCGCACTCGCGATCGGCCTCGTGATCGCCGATGGCCAGATCATCCCGATTCGCGAGCCGCGCGCGGGCACGCTGTTCGGGGAAGGTCAGATCGAGAATATCTCGGTCGCCTGTAACCTCCACGAGGCCGAGCTGGTGGTGGTGGACGGATCGCTCACCGCCATCCAGCAGCGCAACCTCGAAGAAAAGCTCAAGCGCAAGGTCATCGACCGCACCGGCCTCATCCTCGAGATCTTCGGGGAGCGCGCGGCGACCGCCGAAGGCCGCCTGCAGGTCGAGCTGGCCCACCTCGATTACCAGGCCGGGCGCCTGGTGCGCAGCTGGACCCACCTGGAACGTCAGCGCGGTGGCTTCGGCTTTCTTGGCGGTCCGGGCGAGACCCAGATCGAGGCCGATCGCCGGATGATCCGCGACCGGATGGGGCGCCTGCGCCGCGAGCTGGAGCAGGTGCGCCGTACGCGCGGGCTTCATCGGGACCGGCGCGAGAAAGCTCCCTGGCCGATCGTCGCGCTGGTGGGCTACACCAACGCGGGCAAGTCGACCCTGTTCAACCGCCTGACGGGCGCGGACGTGATGGCGCAGGACCTCCTGTTCGCCACGCTCGATCCTACCATGCGCGCGGTACGTCTGCCGGGCGTGGAAAAGGCGATCCTGTCGGATACCGTGGGCTTCATCTCCGATCTTCCCACCCAGCTCGTCGCGGCTTTCCGCGCCACGCTGGAGGAAGTGACGGCGGCCGACGTGATCCTGCACGTGCGCGACATTGCCAACCCCGACACCGAATCGCAGAAGCGCCAGGTGCTTTCGGTCCTCTCGGATCTGGGCGTCATCCCGCGCGAGGACGATGAGGAAGAGCCGGGCGAGGAACCCACGATCCCGATCATCGAGGTCTGGAACAAGTGGGATCTGCTCACGCCTGAGCGGGCCGAGGAACTGCACGAGGTTATCGACTACCGTTCGGACGAGACGATCATTCCACTCTCGGCGGTCACGGGCGAGGGCTGCGAACATCTGCTCGATGTCGTCGGCCATGGCCTCAACGCCGATGCCAAGGTGTACACTTTCGTGCTTCCGGCAGCCGATGGACAGCGGCTCGCGTTCCTGCACGCGCGGGGCGAAGTGCTCTCCGAAGTTGCGGATGGCGAGGACGAAAACGGTCCCCGCATCCGCATCGAAGTGCGCCTTGCCGAGCGTGAACTAGGCCGTTTTCGCGCGCTCTGACGCCTTCACCGCCTGCCAGAGCGCTTCCTGCGCGTCGAGATCGAGGTCGGCAAAGACCTCGTCTCGCTGGCTGGCGAGGGCTTCCATGCCCCGAAAGCGCCGTTCGAACTTGGCGTTCGCGGCGCGAAGCGCGTCCTCGGGCGCGATCCCGTTGAGGCGCACCAGGTTAACCGCGGCAAATAGCAGGTCGCCCGCTTCCTCCAGCTTTTCCGCATCCGAAGCCTCGGCGAGTTCGACGAGTTCTTCGCGGACCTTGTCTTCCGCGCCGCTCGGATCGGGCCAGTCGAAGCCGACACGCGCCGCGCGCTTCTGCAGTTTTTCTGCGCGCATGAGCGCGGGAAGGGCGCCCGCAACGCCATCGACCGCGCTCGTCTCGCCCTTGGCCGCGCGTTCTTGTGCCTTCAGCTTTTCCCAGCGCTCGGTCTGGCCGGTTTCCGTATCGCCCTCACCGAAGATGTGCGGGTGGCGCGCTTCCAGCTTGTTCGAGATCGCGGCGGCGACGTCGGCAAAGGCGAAGGCATCCTGTTCCTCAGCCATGCGGGCGTGGAAGACGACCTGGAGAAGCAAGTCACCCAGTTCCTCGCGCAGAGCCGGGAGATCCGCGCGCTCGATGGCGTCCGCGACCTCGTAGGCTTCCTCGATGGTGTAGGGCGCGATCGAGGCGAAGTCCTGCGCCCGGTCCCATTCGCACCCGTTCACCGGATCGCGCAAGGTGGCCATGATGGAGAGCAGGCGGTCGATCTGGTCGTGACGGGAAGCGGCGGTCATGGCTGTCCTTGCGCAGACGGAAAAGGGGAGGCGGCGGTGCGCCTCCCTCTAGCGCTCAGAACAGCTCGGCGTCCATGGTCATGATGGTTTCCGGGCCCGCCTCGATCTGCGTGGCAAGCGCGTGGACCTGCGGCAACATGCGCGCGAAGAAGTAGCCCGCGACGGCGCGCGTCTTGCGCGCAATGGCGCTGTCCTCGCCCTCGCACGCACGGACCATGCGGACCCACATCCAGCCCAGCGATACGAGCGCGACAAGTCGCAAGGTGTCGGTGGCCGCAGCGCCCAGCGCCTCGACATCGCCCTTCTGCGCGACGAGGGCCTGCGTAATCCGGCGCAGCGGGACAAGCGCCTCTGTGAGCTGCGCCGCGAATGGCGATCCGTCCGCGGCGGCCAGATCGCTTTCCACCAGGGTGAGAAAACGCGCCATCAGATCGCCGTTCTCCATCGGGAGCTTGCGGCCAACCAGGTCCATGGCCTGGACCCCGTTGGTGCCCTCGTAGATCTGCGTGATGCGCGCATCGCGCACGAACTGCTCCATGCCCCATTCGTGAATGTAGCCGTGCCCGCCAAAGACCTGCTGGGCCTTGACCGCCGTCTCGAAGCCCATGTCGGTGAAGGCGGCCTTGATGACGGGGGTCATCAGGAGGACCATGCCATTGGCCTGGCTGCGCACTTCGGGATCGGGGTGGCGTGCGGCGATGTCCATCTGCATCGCGGTCCACACCGCCAGCGCGCGGCCTGCGTCAAGGAAGGCGCGGCCCTCCAGCAGCATCTTGCGCACGTCGGCGTGTTCGATGATCGGCACCGGTGCGCGGGTGTTGTCCGAGGAGCGGCCCTGCAGGCGCTCGCGTGCATAGTTTGCGGCCTTCTGGTGCGCCGCCTCGGCAATGCCCAGCCCCTGGATCCCGACGAAAAGCCGTTCGTTGTTCATCATCGTGAACATGGCTTTGAGCCCGCGTCCCGGCTCGCCCACCAGCCAGCCGATCGCCTCATCGTAGTTCATCACGCAGGTCGGCTGCGCGTGGATGCCCATCTTGTGCTCGAGCGCGCCGACCGACATCGTGTTGCGGGCGCCAAGGCCGCCGTCCTCGGCGGGCAGGAACTTGGGCACGAGGAACATCGAGATGCCCTTCACGCCAGCCGGCGAATCGGGAAGGCGGGCCAGCACCAGGTGGACAATGTTGTTGCCAAAGTCCTGATCGCCTGAGGAAATGAAGATCTTGGTGCCGGTGACCTTGTAGGTCCCATCGCCGACCGGCTCGGCGCGGGCGCGCAGGAGGCCAAGGTCGGTGCCGGCATTGGCTTCGGTCAGCGCCATCGCGCCGCAGGTCTCACCGGTGACGAGCCCTGTCAGCCATTGGGCCTTGAGTTCCTCGCTGCCATGGTGTTCGAGCGCTTCGGCCGCTCCACTGGTCAGGCCGGGGAACAGGCCGAAGGAGACGTTCGCGCCGCTCACCATTTCGTCGAGGAGGATCTGGAGCGTGCGCGGGAGGCCCTGGCCGCCGAACTCGGGATTTCCGGAGAGGCCGACCCAGCCCGCCTCGACGAAATCGCGGTAGGCTTGGGGGAAGCCTTCGGGCGTGGTGACCTTGCCATCTTCAAGCGCTGCGCCCTGTTCGTCGCCGGGCAGGTTGAGCGGGGCGAGTTTCTCCGCGGCAAAACGAGCCGCTTCGCTCAGGACTTCGCCCGCGAATTCGGCCGAGACATCCTCGCAGCCGGGCAGGGTGGCGATCTGGCCATCGAAGTCGAGCACCTGCGTGAGCAGGAAGCGCATATCGTCCACGGGCGGCGTGAAGCTGGTCATCGCGCAAACATCCTTTCCAAACCGGGTTCGAGGGTCTCGCCCTCCTGTTGCGCGATCCTATGTACCAAACAGTTGTTACAATCAAGTTGGCGCGTAGTTCGAACGCGTGCGGAGGTATGCAGGACTGTCCGACACGCGAATATCCATGGTGTCGCACATGGCGCCCAAGAAAGGCGCGCCGGATGTTTCCTGCAGGAAAACGGGAAGGGGAGATACGGTATGTCGGGATGGGATCGACGCGGTGCGATGGGCGCTGGGCTCACGGCGCTGGGGGCGTTCGCAAGCCTGGGGGTACAAACGGCGCTGGCGGAACAGGGCGAAGGCGGTGTGCCACTGGACATCGAGACCGCCGAGGGGCGTTTGCGGACCTTCATGATGCTGCGCGGTGCGCTGGACGAGAGGCTCACCATGAGCTGGGTCTCGGCGCGCTACTATGGCGTTGTCGAGGATCGCATGGACCCGCTCTTCGCGGTTGTCTCCGCAGTTTTCTCGCGCTCGCGCCAGTTGGCCGACGGTCGCTTCGAGGCGGTCAACGCCGAGATCGCCTGGTTCACCGATCCGGTCACCGGGGCCGCGCTCGATAGCTATCGCAATCCCTATACCGGGGAGGATGTCGAGGTGCCGCAGGGGGGCTATGCGCCATCCAAGGTGCGGTTCGGGCCGGAGCTGGAACTGCAGCTTGAAAAGGAGATTCCGGGGCTGACGATGGAGCACGAAGTGCTGCCCTTTGACCTTCGCGGCAATGACCTATGGGTGACCGAGCGCACGCGGACCGCGATGCAGGTGCCGGGCGTCGCCAAGCCGTTCCGCTATTCCGAAAGCAACACCTACCACGCAAGCCGCGCGGCGATGGAGGCCCCGGGGGCGACCCGCGTGCCGGTCTCGGTGGCTTTCACCAATGTCTGCTCGTGGCGGCCCTGGATGAACATGGGGGGCAGGCCCGGGCATCTCACCGCGACGGGCGTGGGCGCGCACAACGCGGATTGGGCGCAGATGCCGCCGGCCTGGATCGCGGCAACGCGCGCGCGCCGTCCCGAAGTGCTGGAGGACCCGGCTGCGCTGCTTGCGCCGCTCTGGGATGCCTGATTACCGCGCGCTCATTCGGGGGATTTCATGCCCCGGATGAGCGTGTTCACGAGATAGCTGTTGTCCCACTCCTCGGGATTTTCCTCGGTGGGACGCGGCGGATTGCCCCCCATGCGCAGAACGACGAGATCGTGGCCGGGCGCGATGTCGACGATCTGGTCGGCGTTGCCGTCGAACAGGAACAGGTCGGGGTCGAGATAGGGCTCGGAATGCAGCACGCGCGGGCCGGGCTGATCGGGCGCGCCGAAGGGGCGTCGCTCGACATAGGGCGCGCCGATCCAAACGCCGAGGCCAAAGTGCGGGTTCTGCGGCGTGCCCGTGCGCATCTGCGCCACGTAGCCTTCGGGCAGGAGCCTCGTCTCCTCCCACGTTCCGTCATGGAGGAGGAGCACGCCAAGCCGCGCGAACGTCTCGGCGGGAAGCATCATGCAGCAACCCGAATGGGCCTCGCCGCCCGGCCGATTGAGCCAGAACGTACCGCCCATTGCACCAAGGGGGCGCAGGACTTCGGTATCGACGAACTCCGCGTAGTCCCGGCCCGTGGCCCGAGTGATAACCTCGCCCACGAGGTCTGCGGGGGCATTGGCGTAGGAGTACAGAGTGCCCGGTTCGGCGATCATCGGATAGCTCGCGATGATGTGCCGGGTGTGCTCGGGCGAGAGGAAACCGAGGTTGAGCGGGCTTTCGGGATCGGGCGAGAAACTCTGGTGCTGCATACCCGAGCGCATGTCGAGCAGATGGCGCACCTTGATCCGCCCCTTCTGCGTCCCTGCCAGCTCGGGGATGAAGTCGGCGATCGGCTGATCGAGCGAGGTGATCTTGCCGAGCGCGATCGCGCGGCCCACGGCAATCGCGGCAAGCGGCTTGGAGAGGGATTTGGACACGAGCGGCGTGGTGTGCGTCACACCTTCGCCATACCATTCGAGCGCAACCTGGCCCTTGTGCCATACAATCAGCGCGGTGCTGTTCATGCGCCGGGCATAGTCCGTGGCCTTTTCGAGCGCGGCCTGGCTGATGGCGCTATCCGGCGCAGAGGGCAGGGGCGTCCAGTCCGGCGCACCGGGGACCTGGGCCATCGGGGTATAGACGAACTTGCTGTAGTCGGTGACGTAGACGTCGAGCCGTTCGCGATAGACGGGATCGTCCGAAGGCTTCGTGGGAGGCGTATCGGCGCTCAGGGCCGGTCCGGCGAGGGCCGCGCACAGCAGTGTTGTGACCGCCGTTCGTGCATGCCTGCGCTTGTGTCTGAAGCCCATCCTTCTTCCCCTCCCTCAATGTGTGCCGCGAAGGTGGCATGATCGTCCGCAAGCTCCGTCCGACCTTGGAGGCGCTGTCCACCAGTCGGACAACGGATCAGAAAAAGCTCGCGTAGAGGCTTGCTTGGTGCCGATCCTGCGGCGTGAGGGGGCCGACTGTCGGCCGCTGGACATGCGGTCGTGCGGGTCCAGGGACATATCAAGGGGGAATGCCGGGATGCGGCCTTGGGAATATCACGCAAAGCGCGTACTTGCAGGTGCCGCCGGGGTCATGGGGCTGCTGTCGGGCACTTTTGCGATGGCCCAGATGCAGCGACCCGAGCTCGACCCCACGACCTGCGCCACGCCGCCGTTCTATTCCGGGCCGATGCCCTATTCGTCGGTCGAGCAGCTCCCTGACCAGCGTGTGACATTTCGCCTCTGCGCGCCGCAGGCAAAAGAGGTGCGGCTCACCAGCAGCGATATCGCCAATGTCATTCCCATGGGTTTTCCACCCGGCACGCCCAAGGGGCTGGCCATGACGAAGGACACGACGGGGCTGTGGTCGGTCACGACGCCCAGGCCGGTGGCAGCCGATGTCTACCGCTTTGCCTTCGAGGTCGACGGGGTGAAGATGGTCGATCCACTGGGCAAGACTTTCTCCGAGGAACTCAAGGGCACGAACTCGACCTTCGAGGTGACGGGCGAGGAGGGCGCCTTCCAGACCTGGCGCAAGGACGTCCCGCACGGCACGGTCGCAACGCTGGAATACTGGTCGCAGGCTCTGGGCATCAAGCGCCGCGCGCATGTCTACACACCGCCCGGCTACATGAAGGACGCTGTGTCCTACCCGGTGCTCTATCTGGTGCATGGCGCTGGCGACAGCGACGACAGCTGGACCAGTGTCGGCCACGCCCACACGATCCTCGACAACCTGATCGCGGCGGGCAAGGCCAAGCCGATGATCGTGGTCATGCCCGATGGCCATACGCCGCTGCGCGAAGGGGTGATGACGCTCGACAACCCGGATTTCGGGAACGATCTGCTCGGCGATCTCATCCCCTACATCGATGCCCACTACCGCACCGATGCGCGGGCGCAGGCGCGCGCGATGGCGGGGCTTTCGATGGGCGGGTCGCACACCTTGCGCGATGGCCTCACCCACCCGGAAACCTTCCACTGGATCGGGGTCTTCTCGATGGGGCTGACCGAAGGCTCGGCCTTCAATGGCGTAGACACCTACGCGGCCCTGTACGATGCGGCGCTGCGCCGCGATGCGGCCGAACTGGACCTTGTCTACTACGCGATGGGCCGTGGGGATTTCCTGCACGAAACGGTCGCGCCGACGCGCGCACTTCTCGATCGCTACGGTATCGCGCATGTCTACAACGAAACAGGCGGCGGGCATGAATGGGTGAACTGGCGGCGCTATCTGGCCGACTTCGCGCCGCGTCTGTTCCAGGGCGAACAAGTGAGGAACGCGAGATGAAATCGAACCTTTTCATGGGCGCAGCCCTGGCGGCTCTGACCTTCGCCGCGCCGCTGCACGCAGCGGACACGGTAACCCCCACGGGCCTGGAGGCGTCCACACCGGGCCTGCAGGCGGACGGCGTGCGCGTGCTGGCTCCCGAAGCGATCTGGCCGCAGGGCGCGCCGGTGAACCCGGATTGGCCCGGGCTCATCGACCAGCCCGTCACCGAAGAAGCGCGCGACGACGGGGAGAGCCTCTGGAACGTCACGGTGCCCAGTTACCAGGCTTTCCTGCCCGACCCGGCCAAGGCCACGGGCGCGGCGGTGATTGTGGCGCCGGGTGGTGGTTTTCGGCTGCTGGCGATCCACCACGAAGGCTCGCGGGTGGCGCAGTGGCTCGCTGACCATGGCATTGCAGCCTTCGTCCTCAAGTATCGGCTGATCCAGACCCCTCCGGGGGAGACCAACGAGGCGATGCGCACGCGCGTCAACACGACCATGCGCCCGGGTGTCGGCGGCGAGCCGGGTGTGGCGGATGGCCTGGAGGCTCTGCGCCTCATCCGTGCGCGCGCCGAAGAATACGGGATCGCACCTGACCGCATCGGCGCGGTTGGCTTCTCCGCAGGTGGGCACGTTGCGGGCAAGATGGCGCTGGCCGAAGAGGGCGCGCGGCCTGACTTCACCGGGCTCATCTACGGCTTTCCTTTCGGGGAGAGGCAGCCCGAGCTTCCGCCAGCAAACCTGCCCTGGCCCGAAGGTACGCCCAAGGAGCCCTGGCTGCGCCCGGCACCTACACCTGCGCCGGGACGGCTCGCGCCGATTTTCATGGCGGTCGCGCAGGACGATGTCGCGGTCGGGCAGGGCTTCGATGCCTGGCAGGCCGCGCTCAAGGACGCAGGCTACACGCCCGAGACGCACCGCTACGAACGCGGCGGGCATGGTTTCGGCATGAAGAAGACAGGGGGCACGCAGGACCACTGGATCGAGGAATTCGCCTGGTGGATCGAGGCTGAAGGTTTCACCAAGGCCGATTGAACGCACGAAGGGGGGATATCCGCATGACCCGAACCTGGCTCGTCACGGGTGCCAATCGCGGCATCGGCCTGGAGTATGTCCGCCAATTGGCGGCTGCCGGTCAGCGGGTCATCGCGACCGCGCGTGATCTGGAGGCGGCCGGGCAGCTCTCGACCCTCGCGTCTCGCTATCCCGAGGGTGTGCGCCTCGAAACTCTCGACGTGGCGGACGCGGATTCGCTTACGGCATTCGTCCAGCGCCTGGGGGATGAGGCCGTCGATGTCCTCGTCAACAACGCGGGTCTCTACGGCGGTAGCTGGAACAGCGATGCGCAGCGCCAGTCTCTGGAAGGTATGGACTATGCGCTCTGGGAAGAGATCCTGCGGGTCAACACCATCGCGCCCTTCCGCCTGACCGTGGCCTTGCGGGCGAACCTGCGCCGCAGCGCGCAGCCACTGGTCGTCATGATGGGATCGGACCTGGGCTCGATCAGCGCCAACACCATGGGCCAGAGCCACGCCTACCGTTCGAGCAAGGCCGCGCTCAATATGGTGATGAAGGGATTGTCGATCGATCTGGCCGGGGAGGGCATCACGCTTGTCTCCATGGCGCCAGGCTGGACACGCACCGATCTGGGCGGCGCGGCCGCGACCTGGAGTGTGGACGAGAGCGTCGCCAGGCAGTTGGACGTGATCGCGGGCCTCGGGCCTGTGGACAGCGGACGCTTCCTCAACCTGCTTGGAGAAGACGTCGCCTGGTGAAATTCATTCCGCCTGTCGGATATCGCATCCCTAAAGCGGTGCGTGCACGCGGCGAAAGGAGAACACCACGCTGCCATAGACGCCGTGCGATGAAGATCCTTGATTTAACGCAATCGGCACATGGACTTATTCGGAGCTCCCCCCCTCGATGACCGATCTCTCCCCGAGCGGTACCTTGTCCCAGCCCTCGACCGTCTCTGCGCAGACCGGCCCCGATGGCGGCAAGGTCGGCGCATCCGTCCTGCTGCGGTATGGTACGGGCCAGTTGGGCGCGCAGGTTTTCCGCGACACCCCCGCGGTCCTGCTGCCGCTGTTCATGACCACGATGCTGGGCGTCGAAGCCTGGCTGGCCGGGCTTGTCGTGCTCATTCCCAAGCTCTGGCTGATCGCCTGTGACCCGCTTGTCGGCGCCTGGTCGGACCGGGTGCGCAAGCTCTATGGGCGCACGCCATTCCTGGTCGGCGGCGCCATCCTGACCAGCCTTGGCTTCGTCGCGCTCTTCACCTTGACCGAAAGCGCGAGCCCGATGGTCTCCGCGGCGCTCACCTGCCTGCTGTTCTTCCTGGCCTCCACCGCGTTCTCGATGTTCTCGGTGCCCTATCTCGCGATCGCGGCGACGCTTTCGCCCGACCCGCATGAGCGCACGAGGATCATGATCTTCCGCATGATCTTCTCGACGTTTGGCGTCCTTGTCGGCGTCGGGGTCGCGCAGCCGATGATCTACTGGCTGGGCGGGGGCGAGCATGGCTGGACGGTCATGGCGCTGACGCTGGGCGCGGTGTGTCTTGTCACCATGCTGGTGACCGCCATCGGGCTTGCCCGCGTGCCGATGATCGAGGACGATTCCGTACAGGGCAGTCTCCTCAGCCAGCTCAAGGTGATCGGCACCAACAAGCCCTACCTGATCCTGGTCCTCACTTGCCTGATCCAGAATATCGGGCAGGCCTCGGGCTATACCGTGATCGGCTTTGTCTTCCTCTACGCGCTCCAGGCGGTCTGGATCATTCCGGCCTTCATCCTCGTGATGTCGATTGCGGGCATTGCCGCGCAGCCGTTGTGGTTCACGCTCTCGCGCCGCTGGGGCAAGGAGAAGACCTATGTCTTCGCCTCGGCCATGTGGACCGCGGTGACCGTGTCCTGGTACTGGATGGCGCCTGCCACCGACGAGATCATGACGCTGCCCGGTGTCGGTGTACTGGGCACGCAGCACCTCCTCGTGCTGGTGCGCGGCGCGCTGATCGGGATCAGCAACGCGGCCTTCATCATGCTTGCGCTCTCGATGCTGACCGACACCATCGACTTCCAGCGCCGCCGGGCCGGTACCGCGAACGAGGGCGTCTTCGCCGGGCTTTTCTCCGCCATCGAGAAGCTGTCCTTCGCGCTGGGCCCGGTCATTGCAGGCCTCGTGATGAGTGCTTTCGGCTTCGTCTCCTCCAAGGGCGGCGCGGTCGAGCAGACCCCGCATGCGATTACCGGCATCCTGCTGCTCTACAGCCTGATCCCGGCGGCGCTGCAGGTTGTCAGCCTCATCGTCTTCTCGCGCTATCGCATCGCAAAGGACTGATCCCGATCATGCAGCATCCCCGGCTCCGCCGCGCTTACGTACCCTGCCGTTTCGGGCAGCTGCATGTGCGGATCGCGGAGCCGGAAGCCGTGCCGGTCGCGCCGCCGCTGGTCTGCTTTCACCAGACGCCGAGCCACGGAGGTGACTGGGATGCGGTGCTGGCACTGATGAGCCGGGATCGCTGGGTGATCGCCCCTGATACGCCGGGCTACGGGCAAAGCGATGCGCCGCCCGAACCGGCTTCGGTCGAGGAACTGGCCGCGGCGCTGTCCGAAGGGCTCGAAGTCCTGGCGGCAGACGTGGGCTTCGCACTCACCCGCTACGATGCGATGGGCCATCACACGGGCTCTGTCCTCGCCGCCGAACTGGCCCGATACGATGGCCGCGTGCGGCACCTGGTGTTCTGCAGCTTGCCCGCGTTCGGCGACGCGGCCCGCCAGGACATGCTGGGCGGGATCGATGGCATGTTCCCGCCGGTCGACGGCAGCCTTGCGCGCGCCGAACAGCTCCATGCTTTCCAGTCGAGCTTTGCCGACCGCCGCCTCGATGGCGCGCAGCGGCAGGTCGCGATGGCTGAATGCCTGCGCACGGGCGAGCGGATGGATTGGGGCTACCGTGCGGTCTTCGACTACGATCTGATCGCGGTCCTTTCCGCGCTGCCGCACCGCGCCCTGATCCTCAACAGCGAGGATGACCTGAACGCGGTGACGGGCGAGGCGGCGCAGCTGCTGGAACGCGGGATCTATCGCGAACTGGAAGGGTGCGGGCACGGGTTTCTGGCCTTTGCGGACGAGGACTTCGCGGACGATGTCCGCGGCTTTCTTGACGGACACTGATACAAAAGGGGGGCGACGATGCGCAGGATGGTCAACGGACACTCGGGCAGGATGACACGCGCGGCGCTTGCCGCCGCGCTGATGTGCGCAAGCCCTGTGGCACTCGCGCAAGGCGTGGGGCCAGTCCCCACCCCCACGCAATTGGAAGAGGGCGCGCGCGAGGTTCGCGAAGGCGCGGTCGCGCCGCCCGATTATGCCGATCCGGCCATGTGGTCGGCGGGACCTGGAGGGCCGGGGCCGGCCGGAGCCCTGCCGCAAGGCGCAACTCCAAACACCGCCGATCCGGGCGTTGCCGTGTTCTACGTCCACCCCACGACTTTCCTGTCCAAAGAGGATGACTGGACCCAGGACCCGGCCGATGCCGAGGCGAACCGCTGGACCGACGAGAGCGTGGTCCAGCGCCAGGCCAGTGCATTCTCGGCGTGCTGTGAGATCTGGTCCCCGCGCTACCGCGCGGCGAGCACCAACGCCCTTCGCTCACGGCCTCATACCGACGCGGCCTATGCGCTGGCCTACACCGACATCGAGCGGGCCTTCGACTGGTTCCTGGAGCACATCGGAGAGGGGCGTCCATTCATTCTTGCCGGGCACAGCCAGGGCGGGAAGCACGTGGGCGATCTTCTTGAGAAGAAGGTTGCAGGAACGCCCCTCCAGGAGCGTCTCGTCGCGGCCTACATCGTGGGCATCAACATTGCCGAGGCCGAAGTGCCGCTGCGCTTCGGGTCCGTGCCCGTGTGCGACCATGGTGACCAGACCGGATGTCTTGTCCAGTGGAACGCCATTCTTGCGGGAACCGACCTCGATCCGATTGTATCGGCCTACGAGAAGAGCTTTATCGATATCTACGGACCGCAGGCCGGGCAGCAGATGGTCTGCGTGAATCCCGTTACCTTCGAGCGCAGTCAGCCGTCCAACCTTTCGGCGCAGGCCAAGGGTGCGGTGCCCGGTTCACCGGGCTTCGGTGCGATGGCGCCCTTGCGTGAAGGTGCGGTTGCAGCCCGTTGCGAGCGCGGGATGCTGGTGGTTTACCCGGCGCCGGGGCTCGAGCTGAAGCCGCTGCCCGGTACCGGAGTGATGCATTATCACGACATCGGTTTGTTCTGGGCGGATATTCGGGCGAATGCGCGCTTGCGTGCTCAGCGCTGGCTTGCAACACATCGCTGACCGCTGCGCGGATAAAGGATGCAAACCTTTCACGGCGCTGTGGCGTAAATGGCTACATTTTATAACAATTAAACGAAAAATGCGCAGGCACAGCACTTTGGTGCAGCTTTCAGACAGGTAGAACCTGCTAGAGAGAAGCGGTTAATCAAGGCTCAGCCTGCAAGGAAGGACACAGGATTTCATGCGGAAGATCGTCTCGCTCTCCACTCTCTCCATGGTCGCCGCGGCGACGGCCATGCTCGCGCCGTCGGTCGCTTCGGCCGATGCAGCGCGCGGCAAGCAGCTGTTCATGCGCTGCATGGCCTGCCACACGGTGAACAAGGGCGGCGCCAACAAGGTCGGCCCGAACCTCGCCGGTGTTGTCGGCCGCAAGGCGGGCGCGGTGAAGAACTTCAAGTACTCGGCCGCCATGCAGAAGGCGGACCTGACCTGGGACGAGAAGACCCTCGACAAGTGGCTGACCCGCCCCGCGACGGTGGTTCCGGGCACCTCGATGGTCTTTGCCGGTCTTCCCAAGCCGGAAGACCGCAAGTCGCTGATCGAATACATGAAGGCAGCGGGCAAGTAAGCATGACGATGGGTTCCGCGCATTCGCGCCGCATGGTTCTGGGTGGTTCGCTGGCTCTGGCCGCGGCACTGGCGGCAAGGCCGGTGCTGGCTTCGGGCAGCCCTGCGACCACCACGCGCACGCTCATGGCTCCGGGAGGCCGCGAGGTCTCGGTGAGCGAGTGGGTGCCCCAAGGCACGGCGCGCGGAACCATCCTCTTCTCGCATGGCGCGGGTTCCGCGCCCTGGCACTACGACCTCATTCTCGCGCCCTGGATTGCAGCCGGGTACCACGTGCTTGCGCCGCTTCACGTGGACTCGCGCGAGCATCCGCGGACCAAGGACTTCCCGGGCCTTGCCAGCTGGAAGACCCGGATCGAGGATATGCGTCTGCTCATCGCCGAGATCGGCGAGACGCCCTTCATCGCGGCAGGCCACTCCTATGGCGGCCTTGTCGCGACGACGCTGGGTGGTTCGCAAGGCGTGGCGCCCGAGGGAATTTCCGGGCCGTTCTATCCGCGCCTCGCCAAGGCCGTGGTCGCCTTCTCGCCGCCCGCACCCGTACCGGTGCTGATGACGGCCGAAGGCTACGGCAAGATTGCCGTTCCCGCGCTTATCCAGACCGGCACGATCGACAATCCTCCGGGCATCGAGGATCCCGAGAGCGAGGCGTGGAAGGGCCACCTTGCGCCGTTCGATGCCGCGGCCGAAGGCGGGAGCCGCTACGGTCTCGTGCTTCAGGGGGCGAACCATTATTTCGGCGGCATCATCTGTGATGACAGTCAGCCCGGTCCGCCGCAGCTGGCGCAAATTGACCTCGCGAACCGATATGTGGGGCTGTTCCTCGAAGCCTACGGCCAGGGTGATGCGGCCGCGAAATCCGCACTCGATGCCCGGATTACCGATGCACTGCCCGCGCGCCTGATGGCCAAGTAACCCACGCCATATGGCCCCTCGCAGTGGGCCTGTGGTGACCAATTCGGAGGCCATCCTGTCCGCCAGCCGGACAGGATGGCGATCCAGTCCGCACCGAGGTGCCCGAAGGGTCAAGGTGCTGTCCTGCAAAGCCCGGGCACAACATCGGGCGAGGGGACAATACCAATGGACGAACACACCATCATTTCTCTGACGGTCGAGGAGGCCACGGCAGAGAATACGGCGGCATTTGGCGACATCGTGGGACGCCAGGCGCCGGTCGAACCGGTCTCGGTGGACTTCTACAAGGGCGCCGTGCGGATGAGCTATCCCACGCGCTTCACCTCCGAACACCCGGTCGATATGACGCTGGCGCAGATGACGCGCCGTGAACCGGAAGTGCGCTACATGGAGCGCCACTTCCAGCACACGCAGGCGTTCCTGCCGCTGGGCGGCAAGCCCTTCATCGCGGTCATGGCGCCGCCGAGCGAAGGCGAACTGCCCGACCTCTCCAAGGTGCGCGCATTCCGCTTTGACGGCACGGCAGGGTTCTCGCTGCACCTTGGCACCTGGCACGAATTCCCCTTTGCCATCGAGGACGAGACCGATATCGTGGTCGTGCTCTCGAGCCAGACGGGATACGATCTCAAGGCCAAGGACGCTGAGACCGAGGAGGCCCACGGCCCCGATCTCGACAAGAAGGACATCGTCGCCCGCACCGGCAACGTGTTCCGTTTCGAACTTACGGAGTGACCCTGAAGATGGTGGAACGCAAGAACCGCGAGCGTATCGCCCGGTCCAAGGGCAGCCAGCCGGTCGTCTTCGAGAACGAGACGGTCGACGCGCTGGCAAGCATGGTCCTTTCGCTCATGGGCGAGGTGGTCGTCCTCAAGGACCGGCTCGATGCCAACGAGCGCCTGCTCGCCGCAGCCGGTCTGCACGGTCCGGCGGATGTTGACGGGTTCGCGCCCGACGCGGCGGCCAAGGCCTACCGCGCGGGCTACCGCGAAGGCATCTACGACCGCGTGCTGGGTGCAGGACGTGACAAGCTGGTGCCTCAGGCGCTGGCCGAACAGCAGGAATACGAGGGCGTTCTCGACGCGGTTACCCGCGACTGAACGTAATTCCAAACATACATCCACAGGGCGGGAGACGGCCATGGAACAGTATAAGCAGGAACATTTCGGCCACGCGGTGATGCCGCAGGCCAACCACGACGAACAGGCGCTGGAAGATCACTTCCTCGCCATGCGCGCGTGGACCAACCGCAACATCGATCCGCTCGACCGGCGCCTCCTCGACGAGGTCATCGTGCCCGAAGTCGAGAAGGAAACCGGCGCAGCTCCGACGAGCAGCCGCCAGGTCCGCCAGAAGCTGGAAGCGCATCCGCTCCACCAGTACTGGCTGACGCTGTCGCTGCACTATCAGGACCGCATCTGGTACGGGCTCGATGCCGCGATCAACCGTCAGTACGACGAGCTGTCGGAAAAGGTCGGCGCGCAGGTGGCAAGCCCGAAGGGATCGCTCACCCTCAACCCCGAGCTTGAAATTCCACGCTACATCGCGGCCTTCGACCACCACCGCATGCCCGGTAGCTACGTCGTTGATACCTCGGACTTCGATTTCCGCGCGGGCGCGCTTTACGACCGCTTCGCCTCCACCTACCTGCGCAATCTCAACGGCGGTTGGAAGAACGACGGGCGCGGGCACACGCTCGCGAGCCACGTGCAGGACTTCCATCCTGACCTGAAGCCCAAGCGCATTTTGGACCTGGGTTGCTCGGTCGGCCACTCGACACTGGCGATTGCCGAGGCGTTTCCGGATGCGGAGGTCTTCGCGCTCGATGTCGGTGCGCCGATGCTGCGCTACGGCCATGCCCGTGCGGAATCGATGGGCGTCCCCATCCATTTCAGCCAGCAGGACGCCGAGCACACCAATTTCGAGGACGAGAGCTTTGATCTCGTCTGCTCCTCGGCCGTGCTGCACGAAACCTCGGCCAAGGGCATGCGCGGTGTGTTCAAGGAGTGCTTCCGCCTCCTGCGCAAGGGCGGCGTGATGTGCCACGTCGACGTGCCGCCGCGCCATGAGCACATGGCCCTGTGGGACCAGATGCGCTGCGACTTCGAGAGCCACTACAACAACGAGCCGTTCATGACCTCGCTTGCCCGGACCGATTGGGTCAAGGTGGCGACCGATGCCGGCTTTGACGTAGAGAACGTCCACGTCGGGTACCGCAAGGGCACGACCTGCCTGAAGCCTGACCGCACGGACTTCTTCACCGAAGGCCACCCTGAGGGGCGCGCGCTGCTCGGCAGCTGGTACGCGTGTTCGGCGACCAAGTAAGGCCGCCGAAGACCTCAGATGCGATAGATGGAGCGGGCCGTGCTGGAAAACAGCGCGGCCCGTTCGCTTTGGGACAGTCCGCGGGTGACGAGCTTGAAGGCGTTCCAGATCTGGCCGTAGGTCGAGGCAGGGCGGTTGGCTGGCCAGTTGCTCTCAAACATGCAGCGCTGGGGGCCGAACAGCTCGATGGCCGTCTCGATCCAGGGTTTCCAGTCGCGCGCAAGCGAAACCGATGTCGTCTCGGGTGTCGCCATCTGCCCCATGAAGGGCCCGAGCCCACCGATCTTGGCAACCACGTTGGGACACTGCGCGAGGCGCGCCATTGCCGGGCGCCACTCGGCGAAGGTCGTATCGAGCTTACCCGCATAGGGCCCTAGCCCCAGCGGGCAGCCCAGGTGTTCCAGCACGATGGTCGTGTCCGGACAGGCTTTCGCGAGGGCTACCAACTCGTCCATCTGCGGATGAAACAGCCAGGATTCGAACACCAGACCCTTGCGTCCGAGCAGGGTGACGCCTTCGCGAAGGGCCGCGTCCTGCAATAGCTTGGGATCGTTCCGGATCCCCGAAAGCGGCGGGAATGGAGCGGTCGCGATCGAGTTGCGCACGCCGCGAAGATGGCCCTTTGCAGCCTCTTCGTGGCGGGCGAGCAAGGTCTCGAGACCTTCTGGACGGGTCAGATCCACCTTGGCGACGATGCCAGCGGCGAGGCCGGTCGCGCTATGGGCCTCGGCGATTTCACCGACGTATCGGGTCTCCCCCAGCGAGCGCTCGGCGTCCTTGCCCGGGGTATCGTACATGATCCCGCATTCGATGAAGACGCTGCCCGTGATGCGGTGTCCCGAACGGGCGATGTCGTCCGTGAAGTCCTGCGCCAGATAGCGCTCGCCCGGTGCTTCGGGATCGGAAAAATCGCGCAGGTGGAAGTGCGGGTCGACTATCTCGAGCTCGGGCTCCAGCGCGGGGTCCTCGCCCGAAGTCTCGGCAGCGCGCGCTGGGAAGGGAAGCGCGCTGGCGGCGAAACCCAATCCCAGTGTACCCAGCGCGGCGCGGCGATTGATGCCGCTCACTTCGTGGCCACGCGCGCGAAGAAGGGCAGGGCCTTTTCCAGCGCACGTGTCGGACAGTCGAGCGGCATCATGTGGCCGCATTCGGGCACCACCGCCAGGGTCTTGTCGTGGGTCTTGAGCGCGCTGAAGGCCTTGATGCCGTGGGTTTCCAGCTTGGTCTCGTGATCCTGGTCCGACCACAGGAGCAGGGTCGGGACCGTGATCTGCGCGAGATCAGCGGGCGTACGGTCGTGATCCATGGCGGCAAAGACCTGCTTGGGGACTTCGGGATCGCGCAGCATGCGGTGGTTGAGCCCGGTCCAGCGGGTGACCAGTTCAGGCGTAATTTTGCTGTCGTCAACCACATTGGCGAGAAGGATCTGGCGCCAGTATTCCGGGCGGTGCCAGCCCGGGTGCGTGGCGTCTTCGGCCAGCACTGTGCGGAACTCCTCGGGCAATGTCGCGACGTCGAGATGGATGGGCCCGGCCGCGATGTTCGAGAGGACGAGGCCATCGAGCCGTTCGGGGTGTGCTGCCGCGTAGGCCGCCGTCGGCGTGCCCGCGCTCGACGTGCCGACGAGGGTGAAGCGTTCGATGCCCAGCCTGGTCATCAGGGCATCGATGACCCCGATCTGGTGCTCGGTGGAATAGTCCCCTTGCGGGTTCGGGCCGGAGAGACCGGCGGGCGCCTTGTCGTAGCGGATGACACGGTAGCTCTTGGCCAGTTCCGCGGCCCAGTTGTCCCACTGGCGCAGGCTGGCAAAGGAGCCGTGGACGAGCAGAATGGCTGGGCCCTTGCCTTCATCGACGAAGTGGACGGGCTCGCCTTCGATCGTGGCAAACTGCGAGTTGGGCAGTGCGTAGCTGGCGCGCAGCGCGTCGTCGCTCGGAAAGTCGGGCGCGGCGGGGGCGGCGAGGGCTCCCGTCGCACTGAGAGCCAGGGCCGAGCCAAGCGCCAGAAGAGGGCGGGCCATTTGCATCATCGGGTGTCCTTCGTGTCAGTGGCTGCCGGCTCGTCGCCCAGCGTCGCGTCGAGCCAGGCGCGCAGGTCCGCGCCTGTCTTCTCGGGCAGTTCCAGCATCGGGTAGTGGCTGACGTCGGGGTAGTGGATCACATCGACAGGCGCGTTGCTGAACTGCTTGACCGCATCATCGGAAAGGTACTTGGGGAGCACCGGGTCGGCATCGCCCCATTGCAGCAGGATCGGCACGCGGATCTGTCCCGCCTCATCGCCCGCGCCCTTGGCCCAGACCGCCTTCTGGTTCGCGGCGTAGTACTGGCGCACGTTGTCGAAGCCGCCGGGAATGTTGTTGGTCTGGTAGTACCACTCGACCGTTTCGTCGGTCAGGCGCTCGGGCTTGCCGTAAAGTTCGGAGAGCGAGACGCGGTAGTAGTAGGGCGGGTAGTAGTTGGGCACGAGGTTCTCGTGAATCCAGACCATCGACCACAGGAGACGGCTGAACTCGGGCGGCGGCGGTGCCTTCAAGGGCAGGGTGGAAAGCGCGAGCGCACGGACCTTCTCAGGGTGCTTGGCGGTGTAGAGGGTGGAGATGGTCGACCCGCTCGAGGTGCCCACGAGGACGAAGCTCTTGAGGCCCTTGCGCTCCACGATCTTCTCGAGGAGCTCGACGATGCCGGGCATGCCGCGCGAAGGCGCCGTGTCGGTGGAGAGGCCATAGGGTGGCCAGTCGAAGCGGATGACGCGGTAGCTATCCTTGAGCTGGTCGGTCCAGGCGTCCCATTCGCGCAGGTTCGTCATCGAGCTGTGCAGCATGATGACGACCGGCCCGTCGCGGGGGCCTTCATCGCGCATGTGGATGTTGGCGGTGCCGTATTGCTCGAAGGTGGAAGGGGGCGTTGCCTGCGCGGCCTTGACCTCCTCATAAGATGGGTTCCACCAGCCCAGACGCATCGTCAGCAGGACCCCGCCTGCCAGCACGATCACGGCGACCAGCGCAATTGCCAGCCCCTTCAAAAGACCCCTCATCAAATCGTTCCCCCCGGAAATTTGTGGTGCTTGAAAATGAAACGGGGCGGGTGCCTTTCCGGCACCCGCCCCGCAATGTTGTCAGGCTAGCTCTCCATCGATGAGGGCAGCGCATTCGCTGCCCCCGTTCGCGCGCGCTTTTCGCATCGCGCGCCAGGAGAGGGCGTAGAGCCCTGCCGAAATCAGCAGGAAGGGCAGGCAGACCCAGGCGATTGACCAGCCCACCTGGCTCTCGTCCTGAAGGACGCGCTGGGTGAAGGTCGCGACCAGAAGCGGCCCGAGGCTGGCGCCCAGGATCGTGTTCAGGACCAGCGTCAGCGAGATCGAACTGCCGCGCATGCGCGGAGGGACGACCGACTGGAGCGTCGCGAACATGACCGTGCCGATCACCGAGAACACCGCGTTCGAGGACGCGACCATGACCGAAGCCACGTGAAGGTCGGTCGAGATCACGGCGAAGATCGAGGGCAGGGCGAAGAAGGGGGCCAGCGAGAGGATCGCAAAGCGCGCCATCGTGTTGCCCGAGCGCATCGAGCGGTCGAGCAAGGTGCCGCCCAGAAGCGGACCGAAAGCCGAGAAGACGATCGAGACCGGGCCCAGGAAGCTCGCCATGAAGCCAGCATCTGCGCCGTAGCTGCGGATCAGCATCGTGGGCGCCCAGGACATCGAGCCGTAGGCCACGGTGAAGACCAGCGCGAAGGCAAGGTAGAGCGGCATCAGGATTGCGCGGTTGCGCCACAGATAGGCGGCTTCCGCTGCGCCGGGAGCACGGGGCACGCCTTGGGCCGCGACGTCCTGGCGGGGCGGTTCGCGCGTCAGGAAGAGCATCGTCGCCGAAACGAGGAGCCCGATAGCGCCGAAGATCACGAAGACCATGCGCCAGGGCACGAGGTGGCCGACGAGGGGCAGGCCGTCGAAGGTGCCGGCGGCCGCAGCCGCAACGAGCAGGCCCGTCACCGAGATGGCGATGCCATTGGCGAGGCCCTGGCCCATCATGTAGACCGAGATCGGACGCCCGCGCCGTTCGGGCGCGAAGAGATCGGCGATGAGCGAGATCGCCGCCGGGCCGAGGGCCGCTTCACCCAGACCGACCAGAAGGCGGGCGCCGAACAGCCAGCCAAAGCTTTGCGCCAGGCCGCTGCCGATGGTCGCCACGCTCCACAGCGCGATGCCGCCTGCGATCAGGTTGCGGCGCGAGATGCGGTCGGCGAGAAGGCCCATGGGCAGACCCATGAAGGCATAGAACAGGCCGAAGGCGAGGCCCTGAAGAAGGCCGATCTGTTCATCGCTGATGCCAAGGTCCCCACGGACCGGGTCGACCAGGATGTTGAGAGCGGCGCGGTCGATGACCGAGAGGATCCCGGCCAGGAACAGCATGCCCACCATGACCCAGCCCTGAGCCGGTGAGGGGCGGGGCGCGGACGCGGTGAAAACCGGAGCCGCAGAAGCGGCTCCGGTCGAAGTCGAGGAAACGGGATCCGTCATGATCAGAGAAGGCCGGCGGCGCGTGCGCGGGTCTTCACGTAATCACCCAGCCAATCGAGGTTGCGGAAGCGCAGCGTGCCACGGCCAACCGCGGTCGAGCTGTGCGCCATCCCTGCGATCAGGCGGAAGCACTTGGCCATCAGGAAGAGCTCCTTGTTGTCCTTTTCCTCCTGAGTGAAGGGGCGGACGCTCTCGTAGCCGTTCTCGAAGGCTTCGCCGATCTTGGGGTCGAAGCCGTAGAACAGGTTGCCCCAGACGAAGTTCTGGACGTCCTGCATCATGAAGTCTTCGCCCGCAGCGTCGAAGTCGAGCAGCGTGATCTTGCCGTTCTCGTCGACGTGGACGTTGCTGGGGTGGAAGTCGCGGTGGCACACGCCCAGCGGAACCTTGCCCGAAGCGGCCAGCTCGTCGAGGCGCTTGTCGAGGTTGGCGGCGATGATCGGGTAGTCGCGCAGGTCGTCGGGACGATCGTACACGAAGTCGATCAGCGCGGGCATGCAGATGTTGTAGTCCTTGGCCGTGTCGGTCGAGAACACGTGGTCCTTGCCCGCCCAGTCGTTGCCGTGGAGGTGCATCTGCGCCATGGCCGCACCGATGCGGAAGGCGGTTTCCTCGGAGAGACGCTCACCGAACTTCACGCCGTCGGCCCAGTCGTACATCGCGATCGCGCGCTCACCCTCGGGCGAGTTGACCTTGAAGTAGAGTGCGCCGTCGTGCTGGGGCACCGCGACCGAGGCCGGGAAGCCGATCTCGCGCAGGTAGTCGAGGAAGTTCAGCTCGTAGGCGACATCGTCAACGTCGCGGTAGGTCTTGCGCCACACGCGAAGCGCGTACTTGGTCTTCTCGTCCTGGACGAGGTAGACATCGTTCATGCCGCGATAGAGCAGGAAGCAGGTCAGCTCACCCTCGATCGGGAAGCGGCGGGCCACTTCGCGCGCGATGAAGTCGGGGTGCAGGACCGAGTGCGAGACCTCAGCGGTCGGAAGGTCCGTGTTGATCGAAGAAGTTGCAGAGTTCATTTGCTATACGTTCCGGTGCAATATCGAAAATGTCCCGGTCGAGATCGGGCATTTCCGTGACAGTGCAGCGCTGCATCCGTGCGGCGGCCCTCAGGCTCGGTTCGCGGATCTGTTCGGCAGGCTGCAGAAGAAAGGCGGGCTGTTCGACCATTTCGAGGCGGGCGTAGTCATAGGACCAGACGCCCTTGTATGCCCATGTGAAACGATCCAGCGCATTCGCCTTGTCGGCAAAGTTGAAGACGGCCTTTTCCAGCGGGACCCTGGGGTCACGAGCTCCCACCACGTACTTCCACAAATTGGAAAGCAGGTCGATGATGACCGTGCCGTCCTCGTCGGGCGTGGGGAAGGTCTCGGCGTAGGCAAGCTTGTCGGCAAGCGTTGCCTCGTCGAACATCGGGATGCCTGTCAGCGCCACCGAACGGACCCGGTCAGGCCGGGCCAGAGCGAGTTCGCAGGCAAGAAGCGTCCCGGTGTGAAACCCGTAGAGATCGACCTTGCCGGTCAGTTCGCCGCTTTCGGCAAGGGCATCGAGCCCATCCGAAAACGCCTGCGCGTAACCTGCCATTCCCGGTGGGGCCGGGGGTGCATCCGACATCCCGTAGCCGGGCGTGTCGAAGGCGTAGACAAGGCGGTCACGTCCCAGAGCCTCGATCAGTGCCTCGTATTCGTAGGAGGACGACGGGTTCTGGTGCAGGAGAACGACCGGAGTACGATCCGGGGCCGCGGAGCCGCAGCTGCGATAATGCAGATGGCCGAAGCGGCAGGATGTATATCCACGACGTATCCGGGAGCTCTTGTGCATGGAAATCACTGTGCGCGATATCGTTCCTGCTTTGCAAGCGCGCGCAAATTTGTTCGCACAGCGGTGATTTGCATGTCGGTACCAGGGCAGGAAGCCGGGATGCAAGAAGGGCCGCTGCGCAGTGCAGCGGCCCTTCGGGGATGCCCTGCCGGCACGAGGCCGGCAGGGACGCATGATGCCAGGATCAGAAGTTGTAGCTGGCCTGGAGACCCCAGGTGCGCAGCTCGGGCAGCGCGAGGTTGAGGTAGGCGTAGGACTGGCTCGCGAGCAGGTACGAGGGCTCGAGCAGGTTGTTCTGCGCGATCGAGGTGTACTGCTTGTTGTTGAAGAGGTTCGTGACGAACCCTTCGAGCGTGAAGTCCCCCTTGGTGAAGCCGATGCGGGCGTTCACCTGGGCGCGGCCCTTGATCCAGGTCTGGTTGGCCGGATCGACATACTGCTTCGACTTGTAGCTGAGATCGCCGCGGGCGAAGTAGCTGAAGTCGTCCCAGTCGGCCACTTCGCCGGTGTACATGAGCGCGAGGTTGCCCGAGTACTCCGAAGTCAGCGGCAGGGTGTTGCCCTTGAAGTCATCGCCCTCAAAGCCGGTGCGCAGGGTGACGGCCGGGTTGTCGAACGAGCGCACCGAGCTGCCATTCCAGGCGCCCGAGGCGGTGATCGAGAAGCCGTCGATGGGCTCGGCCATGACGTCGAGCTCGATGCCGTAGACGTTGCTCTTGCCGGAGTTCGCGACACCGCGGACGATCAGCGGCTGCCCGCCCGATGCGAAGATCACGCTGCGGTCGTTGTGCTGGTCCTTCCAGGTCGCGTAGTAGGCCGCCGAGGTGACCACGAGGCGTCCGTTGAGGAAGCTGCCCTTGAAGCCGACTTCGTAGTTGTCGAGCTTCTCAGGCTGGACGATGACGCCAAGACCGATCGACTCGCCCGCTTCGACTTCGGCCTGCGTGCCGGAGATGAAGCTGGTGTTGAACGAGCTGAGGCTGACGTTCGCGGCCTTCGACCAGGAGGCGTAGACCATCATGTCCGGCGTCAGGTCGTAGTTGATGATGATACGCGGCAGGAAGTTGTTGAAGGTCTGGTTGTAGAAGGATTCCAGCGGCGGGAAGCTGCCCGCGGGAAGGCCGTAGATCTCGGCCGCATCGGGCGAGATGTTGGTGCCTGCACCGCCTGCGAACGCGTAGATCTTGTCGCGCTGGTAGCGGCCTTCAAGGTTGATCGATAGCGCATCGGTGATCTCGTAGCTGAGGCTGCCGAAGATGCCGTAGGTGCGCGCCTTCTGCGGAGGCTGGCGGGCGCTGGCGGGCGCCGGGATGCCGTACTGCTCGAAGTTCGAGACACTGACCAGGCCAGGCGTCGCCGAGGTGTAGAGGTAGCTGGCACCCAGCATCGCCTGGAGCGGACCGCCATCATCGAAGGACAGGCGCAGCTCCTGCGAAAAGTCCTTGTTGCGGCGCTCGACGAGGTAGGGGAACGACCAGTAGGTGCGCAGGCCGTTCGCAGGCGTCGCCGCGAAGTTGGTGAACGCGCTGCTGTCGTAGTTGTCGAGGTCGGCGACTTCCGAGTAGAACTCGTTGTTGTAGCCGGTGAGCGAGGACAGGGTGAGGCCGGTGTCGCCCAGCTCGTAGTCCACGTTCATGTGGAGGTGGTAGTACTCGCGGCTGAGGCCGTAGCCGTCCACACCCTTGCCGTGCGAAGTGATGCGGTTGGTGTCGTCACCCAGGATACCGGCAAGGAGCGCGTCCTCGGTGGTGTTCTGGGCCGGGCTGTAACGGCTGTCGATCTTGGGTACCGCGCCGCAGATCCAGGGGCGTCCGGCAAGCGTGCAGTTTGCCATACCGGGGATCACGACCTCACCCGCGTTCGATCCCGAGAAATAGGGGATGTTGGGCGAGCCGTTGTTCGAGCGCACTTCGTAGGCCGAGGCCATGCCCTGCGCCGAGGGACCGTCCTTGTCGCGGCTGTACATGCCGAAGGCCTTGACGGTGAGCTGCGAGGTGGGCGTGAACTCGAGCTGCAGCGTGCCGATGTCGCTCGACTGGTCGCCCAGCGTCTGGTTCGGGTTCGCGCCGTTGGTGTAGGAGCCCGACTTGCTCATCGAGCGGCCGGTCAGGCGGAAGCCCAGGATGCCCGGAACGAGTTGGCCTTCAAGCGAGCCCTGCACGTCGAAGTTGTCCCGCGTGCCGACCATCGCGCGCACGTTGCCGCCGAAGCTGTTGGCGGGCGTCTTGGTGACGACATTGATGGCACCGGCAAAGGCGTTGCGGCCGAAGTAGGCGTTCTGCGGGCCCTTCAGGATCTCGATGCGTTCGGGGTCGGTGATCCCCATGAGCGCGGTGGCCGAGGCGACCGGCACACCGTCGATGAAGCTGGCGGTGAGCGTCGAGTTGGTGGTCGAGGGTGTCATGCCGCGCAGCGTGATCTGCTGGAACGAGCGGTCGTTGCGGCCCGAGTTGACGTTCGAGACGTTGATGCCGGGCGTGTTGAGCACGACGTCGTTGATCGAGCGGATCCCCTGCTTCTCGATCTGGTCGGAGGAAAGGGCGGTAATCGCGATCGGCGTTTCGAGCAGCGATTCCTCGCGCTTGCGCGCGGTCACGACGATCGAGGAGCCGGCAAGGCCCTCCGACCGGGCGGTTTCGGACTGCGCCTGGGCCGGGGCGGCAACGCCCATTCCCAGAAGCGCACTGACAACCATCATGGATGCGCCCGAAAGCTTGGTCTGAAGTCGAGTGTTCATTGAACTTTCTTCCCCGCTTGTATGTTCTCTCACGCCTCTTCGCGTCGGTCGTTGGTGCCGTGCGCGCCCTCGGACGCGGAGAACTGTTATGTGGGCAAGGCGCCGGTCTCTTGCGGCGGGTGGTCCGTACCCCCAAGCAGGACCACTCCGCAGCGCCTTGCGGTACCTGCCTCGTCGCTCCCCTTGAGACGACTCATCATTGCAGGTCCACGGACGTCAGGATTGGTTGCAATGGGAAAATAGAAATTAAGGCTGCGATGCAGTATTCGCCTGTCGGATGAATTTGGGCGATTGTCCGTGGAGTTTGGACATTTGGCTACTTGACTCTGCCAAATGATCCTCACTGGATCGAAGCTTCTTTTGTATTGAAAATAAAACAAAAAAAGAGGCCCCCATCGTGTGATGGGAGCCTCCGAACACGCGAAAAAGCGCGGCGTAGCAAAAATGTCACGCCCTCAGGTCAATGTCGCTCCGGTGCCCTCCGTGGTGGCCATGCGGGCCGCCGCGAGCTTGTCCTCGTCCAGATCGTAGGCCCACAGGAAGAGGCCGTTGATGCCGAACATGATTGCGGGAATCACCGCGAAGCCCAGGGTGAGGGCCAGAATGGCGCTCTCGGGCTGCTCGACAATCTTGCCGCCGGTGGTCGGGACGTAGTGCAGGGCCTCCAGGAAGATGCCCAGGACCGCGACGCCAAGCGCGTAGCTTACCTTCTCGATGACGGCGATGGCACTGGCCAGAAGTCCCTCGCGGGCTTCGCCTGTGACGAGGCGGTCATAGGACTGCGTGTCGCCCAGCATCGAGATCGCCATGAGGATGATCGCGCCCGACCCCACGCCGCCAAAGGCACCGCGAATGATGATGCCGGTGTTGGTGATGGTGTTGTCCGCAAAGAGCCAGCTCAGCGTCACCAGACAGAAGATGATCACGCCCATGAGGTAAGTCTGGCGCTTGCCCATGGTGCGCCCCGTACGCACCCAGAGCGGCATGGCGCAGGCCGTCGCGATGTTCTGCGTGACCGCAAAGACGATGAGGCCCGAGTAGCCCACGTTCAGGACGTTGAGCATATAGAGCGCCATCGTCGAGGCGACCGAGGCGAACGAGAGGAACTGGAAGATCTTGGCGCCAAGCAGCATCATGAAGGGGCGGTTGCGGGCTATGGCCCGAATTTCCTTCAGTCCGGGCAGGTGGGTGCCGGTGCTCGATTCCTTGTGCTTGTGCGTGGGCATCGAGAGCGCGGTCGCGGTCATCGCGCCGCCGATGATGAGCGCCATGACAAGGCCCATCGTGGCAAAGCCCGAACGGTCGCCGCCGCCAGCCTCGATCAGCCAGCCCGTGCCAGCCAGCGCGAGCAACTGGCCGATGGAGACGAACACGGTGCGGAAGCTGATGAGGCGGGTGCGTTCATGGAAACCCTCGGTCAGTTCGGCCGGAAGCGCCATGTAGGGCACGTTGAAGAGCGAATAGGCCAGCGAATAGATCAGCAGGCCCGCGCTCATCCAGATGATCAGCCAGGTGTCGGTCAGGACCGGCGGGGCAAAGAGCATCAGGAACGCGATGACGGAGAAAAGGGCGCCAGCGGCCAGAAACGGCTTGCGGCGGCCCCAGCGCGTGCGGGCCCGGTCCGAGAGTGAGCCGACGGCAAGGTCGATCACCGCGTCGGCGAGCTTCGAGATCATCAGGAGATAGCCAGCGATCTGGGGCGATTGGCCCAGCACCGTCGACATCATGAGCGGGAAATAGGTCGAGACGGCGTTGAGCATGATCGACACGCCGATGGTGCCGACGCTGAAGCCCAGGCACAGCTTTGTGCTGAGCCGGGCGTGTCCGGTCTCGCCCTGCTGTGCAGGTGCAGAAGTTGTCATGTGTCCGCTTCTCCAAGGAACGCGCCGATCGCGTCGGCCTTTGCGGCGGGCGACCCCGCCGTCGACACGGCTTTGCCGTTGTCGAGCAATTCAAGTGCTCTGCTCACCGACTCGTTGAGCAGCGCCAGTTCGGTTTCGGGCTTGAGCAGGAGCGTCGGCGCCGAGACCAGGCCCATGCGTTCGAACGCCTTGTAGCGGAACGCGGCAATGTAGGGCTTGGGGTAGGTGTCGAGCGTCTTCAAAACGTCCAGCGTAATGCGGTGCAGGACCTGCGGCGGCGGCATGCCGACCGCGAGGCGCCGTTCCGGCTCCTTCATGAAGTGCGGGAAGAACAGCGCCTGGTCCCGGCAGAAGTTGAAGGCCCAGATGAGGTGCCGGCCATATTCGTCCGGCTCGACGACGGGCGCGTAGTTGGCGATCACCGCTTCGCGCAGGTCGTCGGGGTACTCGGTGATGCCGTCAAGAACGAGCTTGCGCACACGCGCCGGGTAGGCCGCGGCCAGCTCGCACGCGATGCGCGCACCGGTGTGGGTGCCGTAGGCATCGACCTTGTCGTAACCAAGGGCCGCGCACAGGCGCTCCATGGAGCCTGCGAAATAGGCAATGTCGGGCTCTTCGGGGCTTGGCGCAACGGAATCGCCGTTGCCCAGCGTGTCGGGCGCGATGATCTCACCAAGGCACCCGGCCTTGCGCAGGGCGTGCATCAGGTCCTGCATGAACCAGGACGAGGCGGGCGAGGCGTGGAGGAGCAGAACCGGCACTTCGCCCGCGCGTGCGGCGGGCAGGCGGCGCAGGTGGAGCTGGCCTTCCTCGAGGCGCACGAAGGCGCGTTCGATCTGGGTGGCTTGCGTGCTATCCGAAGCAGGGGGCGTGTCTGTCATGGCTAAAGCCTATCGTGGGCGGGGTGAAAGCCGAGCCCGTCAGGGGCGCAATAACCGGCAGGCGGACAAGATCATCCGAACAGGGGTACGGCAAGGGGGGACAATAGGCATGCTTGGGTCATGGCGATAACAACATACACTGACGCCGAACTTCTTGCCTGGCTCGAGAAGTCCGGCCCCATGAACATGGCGCGCGCCGTGGAGATCATGGAGCGTCATGACCTGGAAGGCCTGGTCCTGGGCGAACCGGTCAACGTCTTCCACGCGCTCGGCCACTGGCCCCAGATCGGCCGCACGCGTATGGCGCAGCCTCCGGGTACCTTCGCGGTCATCACCCGTGCGAAGCCCGAGGAATTCGGCCTCGTGACCAGTCGCTTCCTCCATCACTACACCTGGGCCGACGGGCGCGAGCGTTCGGACGTCCACTGCTGGCTCTACACCGCTCTGGGCGACGAGGGCGACGAGACGCTTGCCGTCGTCCCGCCGGGCCCCGTCCTTCCGCAGCGCGAAAGTGCACCGCTCACCCAGGTCGAAGGCCACCGGGCGCGGGCCTCCGCGCGCGAGGCGGGTGCCAACACGGCCACTGGCGATGCGGGCGCGGCAATCGTTGCGGCGATGCGCGGCATGGGCCTGTGGCAGGGCCGTGTCGGCTTCGATCACAGCGTCATTGCCGAAGTCGCTGCGCGCCACGACCATCCGGGCGCCATGGTTCAGGCCGACAACATCCTGCGTGAAATCCGTCTCATCAAGTCGCCACTTGAGCAGGCCCTGATGGCACGCGCCGCGAAGGCCAACGTCGATGCGCTGAACGCGGTCGGTCAGGCCGTGCGAGCGGGCGCGGTTCATCACGAACTGATGGCGCTGTTCCGCCTCGAGGCGGCCAAGCGCGGCAACGGTGCGGTCTTCCTAAACGTTGACCGCGTGTCCTCGGACCTTTCGCGCGCGACGATTGCTGATGGCCAGACCCTCATGATCGATGGCGTTAGCCAGTTCATGGGCTACCACGGCGACTTCGCTCGCACCGTCTTCGTCGGCGATCCGACCCGCGAGGCGCAAGCGGCCGCAAAGGCTTCGGCCTTCGGGTGGCAGGCCGTGCGCGAAAAGCTGCGCCCGGGCATGCGTTTCTCCGAGATCGTCAGGACCGGGGAAGAGGCGCTCAAGGCGGCAGGTCACACCGCGCTCGTCGGCTTTGGTCCGCACAGCTGTGGCCTGGCCCATACCGACGAGCCTGGCGAAGTCCACGGCGGCTTCTGGCGCAAGCCCGACCTCATCTTGCAGCCCGGCATGATCCTGTCGGTCGACTGCCCCACTCTCGACACCGGCATCGGTGGCTCGGCCCATTGCGAGGACCTTGTCCTGATTACCGAAGACGGTTGCGAACCCATCCATCCCTTACACGAACCGGTGATTGTCGTATGACCAGACCTTTCATCCTGTCCGCCGCGATTGCGGATCCGGAACTGGCCGTTCCCGAAACGGCTGCCACGTATCTTACTGCGGCCGACGAGGCAGGCCTCGACCTGCTGCTCTTCGGCGAGGCCGGTGGCCGCCCGTTCGACGCACAGGTCCTCGTTGCCTGGGCCGCGCCGCGCTCGCAGCGTGTCGGCCTCGTTGCGACCGTGCCTGCTTCGAACGCGCACCCCTTTCACGTGGCCCGCGCGCTCTCGGCCGTCGATTTCCTGAGCGCAGGCCGCACGGGCTGGTCGGTGATCCCCGAGGGTGCCGCAGAAGGCACGGCCGAGGACATGGTGGGCGCGGCGCGTTCGCTGTGGGACGGTTGGGGCAGTGACACGCTGATCCTCGACAAGGCCTCGGGCCGTTATCTCGATGCGAGCAAGGTCAAGGCCTCGAACTACGAAGGCCCCGTCTTCAAGGTGACCGGTCCCGTCAACGCGATGCGCCCGCTGCTCGGCCAGCCCGTGCTCGTGCTCGACGATGCGGCGCCGATCGCGATCAAGGACGCCGACATCGCGCTTGTCTCCGAGCCGACGGCCGACGCCGGTGCGACCAAGAGCCTGCTCAAGGTCACTCTCGACACCAAGGTCGAGGACGTCGCTGCACTCTTCGCCGAGGGCAAGATCGAGGGCGTGCACATGAGCCTCTCCGATCCGTTGGCCGAGCTGCCCAAGCTGGCCGCGCTCTTCGCCGAGCTGGTCGCCGCCAATCCGGGCGGGGAGGGCGACCTGCGCGCACGCCTCGGCCTGCCGCTTCCGTCCACTGCCTCGAACCAGCCTGACGGCGCCAAGATCCCGGAGATCGCATGATGAGCAAGCAAATCCACCTCTGGGCCTTCCTGCAGGGCATCGGCTTCTACCCCACCGGTTGGATGCACGAGCGTGCGCGCCCCGAAGGCGTGTTCTCGATGGACTACTACAGCTACGTCGCCAAGCTGGCCGAAAAGGGCCGCTTCGACGCCATCGTCTTCGGTGACCAGCTGCAGTCGCGCGGCGCCGGTGGCCGTACGCCCGAGCGCATGGCGATGCCCACGCTCGATCCGATGACGCTGCTGACCGCGATGGCCGCCGTCACCGACCACGTCGGCCTCGTCGCGACCATCTCGACCACCTTCAACACACCCGAGATGCTGGCCGAGCGCTTCGGCACCATGGAGCGCATCACGGGCGGCCGTGCAGGCTGGAACATCGTGACCTCGGTCCACCCCGACACCGCGGGCAACTTCGGTCTCGACGAGATGCCGCCCAAGGAAACGCGCTACAGCAACGCCGCCGACGTCGTCGACAAGGCTTGCGAGCTGTGGGCCGCCATGGACCGTGCAGGTCCGCACCTGAACCAGGGCCGTCCGGTCCTCGTTCAGGCCGGCCAGTCGCCGGCGGGCCGCGAGTTCGCGGCGCGCACCGCCGAGGCCATCTTCTGCCCGGCGCCCTCGATCGAGGCAGGCATCGACTTCCGCAACGACATGCGCAGCCGCATCTCGGGCGTGGGCCGCAACCCCGATGGTACGCGCGTCATGCCCGGTCTGTCGTGCGTCCTTGGTGGCACCGAGGAAGAGGCCAAGGCCAACCACAAGGCGATCATGGACATGGCCAGCGTTGAGCTCGCCATCGAGTACCTTTCGGAATCGCTGTGCTGCGACCTCACCTCGTTCGACCCCAACGCCAAGCTGCCGGTCGAGGCGATCCTCGAAAAGACCCTGCTTCCCACGGCCGATGTCGGCCGCATGGTCACGCCTGCCGGTGAGAAGGGCACGAGCCTTCGCGACTTCGCGATGAACTTCATGCTCAACCCGCGCGGCCACAATGTCTTCATCGGCACGCCCGAGCAGATGGCCGACATGATGATCGAATGGCGCGATGCCGGCGCGTGCGACGGTTTCACGCTGCAGCCCAGCTACATGCCGGGCGGCCTTGAGGACTTCGTCGAAGGCGTCATTCCGATCCTTCAGCAGAAGGGCCGCTACCGCACCGAATATCCGGGCACCACGCTGCGCTCGACGCTGGGCCTTCCGGCCTACGAACGGGCCGAAGCGTGAAGACTGGGCGCCTGATCTTCGGCGCGCTGGGCGCGGCCGCACTCCTTGCGGGGGGCAGCGTCGCTGCCCTTCGCCTGGGGGCGGGCGAACCCGACCCGGCCGAGCTTGAGGCGAAGTGGGTCGATGGCCCCTCGCGCTTCGTCGAGGTTGACGGCGTGCGCATGCACGTGCGCGAGGAAGGTCCCGAGGACGCGCCGGTCGTCGTCCTCCTGCACGGTTCGATCGTCAACCTGCACGAGTGGGACGATGTGGCCCCGATCCTGGCAAAGAGCTTCCGCGTCGTGCGCTTCGACTGGTCTCCCTACGGGATGACCGGTGTGGACCCGAGCGGTGTCTACTCGACGCCACGTTCGGCCGAACTCATGGACAAGCTGATGAAGCAGCTGGGCCATGACAAGTTCGCGGTCGTGGCGACATCGAACGGCGCCAACGTCGGGCTCGAATTCAACCGCGCCTATCCCGGCCACACCACGGCCATGGCGTTCTCGATCCTTCCGCTCGAGCGTCCCAGCCAGACCCGAAAGGTCGACTGGCGTCTCAAGTGGATGCTCCAGTTCCACAACGCGGTGCTGCCCAATTGGCGCTCGCACGCGTTCTGGCGCCTTGTGCTGGAAGACACGACGCCCCCCGGCTTCGAGCCGACCGAGCGCATGGTCGACCAGATCTACGACATGAACAACCGGCCCGGCGCGCTCGCGCGGCAGGCCCAGTATATCCAGGCCAACGTCAAGCTGTTCCAGACGCAGGATGTGGGCGCTGTTGCCGAAGCGGTGACCGTGCCCGTGCTCATCCAGTGGTGCACCTACGACGATGTGATTTCGCAAGGGGCCAACGCCTCTGTCGACCGCTTCACCAACACCGAGGTGAAGATGATCGAATACCCGGACCTCGGTCACTTCCCCATGTGGGAGAACCCGGAGAAGTTCGGTGGCGATCTCAAGACCTGGCTCGAGACGGCAACGGCCCCGCGCAAAGCGGAGCCGGAGCCTGAGGATACGGCACAGGAGGCCGCCCCCACCGCCTGATCGGCACCCGCGCTCTCAGTTCCGAGCGTCGGATACAATCCGCACTGGTCCAGCATGGCGCGTAGTCACGCCATAGGCCGGGTGCCACGTACTTTGGAGTTTTCTCGTATAATGTCAGCTGTTGAGCGTTGCGAAGTCGCAATCGCCGGCGCCGGTCCTGTCGGCACCGTCATGGCGACCCTTTTGGCCAAGGCCGGCGTGTCCGTCGTCCTGATCGAGGCCGGCCCGGACTGTGCGCAGGATCTGCGCGCCTCCACCTTCCATCCCCCGACGCTCGAGATGCTCGACGAGATCGGCATCACCTCGATGCTGCTCGAGCGCGGGCTCAAGGCGCCGCTGTTCCACTGGCGCGACCGCGCCTCGGGTGAGGCGATCGAGTTCGATCTCTCCGAGATCTCGGACGTGACCCGCTATCCCTTCCGCATCCAGTGCGAGCAGTACCACCTCAGCCGCGCGCTGGCCGATGGTCTGGACAGCTACACGAACGCGGACCTGCGCTTCAACAGCCGCCTGCTCCACGTCGCCCAGGATGACACCGGCGTCGATCTCTCGGTCGAGACCATGACCGGCATCGACCGCATCCGCGCCGACTACCTGATCGGTGCTGACGGCGCGAACTCGGTCGTGCGCAAGTGGCTGGGCATCGAATTCGACGGCTTTACCTACCCCGAGCGCTTCCTGACGCTCTCGACCAAGGTGGAACTGGCCGACTACCTCCCCAACCTCGCTTACGTGAACTACGTCAGCGATCCCAAGGAGTGGCTGGTTCTGCTGCGCGTTCCTTCGGTGTGGCGTGTTCTGGTCCCGGTCAATGGCCTGGTCGATGAAAACCAGCTGCGTTCCGAAGAAAACAAGAACGCGATCTTCGAGCGCCTGATCGGCCGCGGCGCGGACGTCGAGACCGAGCACCGTACGCTCTACCGCGTGCACCAGCGTGTCGCGAAGTCGTTCCGTGAGGGCCGCATCATGCTGATCGGCGATGCCGCGCACCTCAACAACCCGCTGGGCGGCTTCGGCATGAACTCGGGCATCCATGACGCCTTCAACCTGTTCGAGAAGCTCGAGCCGGTGCTCAAGGGCAAGGCTGCGGCCGACGCGAACCTTTCGCTGTTCGACCGCCAGCGGCGCGAGGTGACCCACACCTTCACGCAGACGCAGACCAAGGCCAACATGTCGATGATCAACGGGGCCAAGGAAGACGGCCACGAGGAGCGTCGCCGCAACCTTCAGGCGATCCGCGACGACGACGAAAAGCGCCGCGCCTACATGCTGCGCCAGTCGATGTACCAGAGCCTCAAGCAGGCTTCCGAAATCGTCTGAGCCGGACGCCGCGAGGCGTTCCAACAGATTGCTAGCGGGGCGCAGGACCAGATTGGTTCTGCGCCCCGATTGTTTGGAAGTCCGGTTTCCTGCAGGAAATTTCGACCCTGCCTGTCCGCGTATCGGACAGAGCCGCGATGCCGCTCCGGGAGGGGCGGCTTGGTTGCACACTCCGCCTCGAACCCGCGATGCGACAGACGGGCGAGGAGAAGCGTGTGACGAGTGAAACGCAGATGGCCGCCGACGCGGCCTTGCCCGTGGGCGAGCCGCAGTTTGCCGTGGTGCCGAGCGCGCCCGGCGCCACCTGGAAGATCCGTTTCGGCTCGGCAATGATCCCGATGGGCCATGCTGCGGGCCAGAACCTCGTCACCGTCCTTGGCCTTCGTTTCATGACCGACAGCCTCGCGATTTCCGCAGGGGCGGCGGGCCTCATGTTTGCGCTGATGAAGATCTACGACGGTATCACCGATCCGGCGGTCGGCGCCTGGAGCGACCGTGCGCAGACGCGCTGGGGGCGTCGTCTCCCGTTTCTCTTTGCAGGTGGCCTTGCCATGCCGGTGGGGCTCGCGCTTCTGTTCGGTGCGCCCGATTTCGGTTCGATCCTGCTGGCCCAGGCTTTCGTTCTCTTGGCTCTGATGATCCACGCCACCGGGTATACGCTGCTCACCATTCCCGGCTTTGCCATGCTGGTGGAAAGCTCCACCGACCCCAAGGAGCGCACCCGGCTCATGGCCTGGCGCACCTATGGCAACGCGGTGGGAACACTGCTCGGCTCCACGCTTCCGGCCTGGATCCTGGGCGCGCTTGGCCCGTCGCGCGAGAGCCATCTGTTGGTGGCCCTTGCTGTGGGCGCGGTGGTCTTCACCGCGACCGTGATCGCGGTCTGGCTGCTGCGCGAGGCGCCGCGTACCACGCCGCGCGCAGCCGATCTCGCCAAGGCGCCGCACCCGCTGCGCAGTCTTGCCCACCAAGTGCGCCTGGCCTGGCACAACGTGCCGTTCCGAATCCTTGCCATCGCCCACGTCTTCCTGCTCTTTGGAACAGCTATCGGTTCTGCGGGTCTGGCCTACTTCACGCGCACCTTCCTCGACCTCCCGGACTCTGCGCTCGGCACCTACTTTGCCATGGCAACCGGCGCGATGCTGGTGGGCATGACGCCCTGGGTCTGGCTTTCCAATCGCATCGGCAAGAAGGAGAGCTACATCGCCGCGCTCGCGATGTTTGCCGCTGTGCAGCTGAGCTGGCTCCTCGCAGGCCCGGGGGAGAGCATGATCCTGGTGAGCGCACGCGGTATCCTGAGCGGTCTTGCGGGCGGCGGCATGATCCTGTGCGCCTATTCGCTTCTCTCCGATGCGGTGCGCTACGACTTCATCACCAGTGGCGAGCGGCGGGAAGGGGCCTTTGCCGGTTTCACCACGCTCTTCGACAAGCTCTCGTCGGCTGCCGCGCTGGCCGCGATGGGCGGGTTCCTCAGCATGATGGGCTATGTCTCGTCCTCGAGCGGGGAGGCCGCGGCGCAGAGTGATAGCGCCCGGCTTGCCATTCTTCTGTGCGAATCCGCCATTCCCGCCGCCGCGATGCTCGCGGCTATCGTTGCCATGCTGTTCTACCGTCTCGATCCGGCCATGCTGGAGGCGCTCGAGACGCGCCGTATCGAGAAGGAAGACTGAGCCATGTCCGGCCACGAAATCGAACTCGTCGGGCTTGTCGCCCCCTACCGGGCGTCCGAAGCGAGCGAAGCGCCGCCTGCCTATGATGCCAGCTTTGTGGCCGAAGCCGCGAAGGGCTATGAAGCGGCCGGTTACGACCGTGTCCTGATCGGGCAGAACGCCCGCTCGGCCGACAGTCTTGTCACCGCGACCTGGGTGGCGGCGGCGACCACGCGGCTCAAGCTCATGGTGGCGCATCGTCCCGGCTTCATTGCCCCGACCATGGCCGCGCGGGCCTTTGCGACGCTTGACCAGTTTTCCGGTGGGCGTGCAGGCGTGCATATCATCACCGCTTTCTCGGACATCGAGACACGCTGCGACGGTGACTATCATACCAAGGACGAGCGTTACCGCCGCTCCAACGAATACGTGCGCATCCTGCGCCGCATCTGGTCGGGCGAGGCGCCGTGCAACCATGAGGGCGATTGGTACCGTTTCGACGAAGCGGGGAGCGAGGTCCATCCGGTGGCTGGGTCGGTCCCGGTGTTCTGGGCGGGCAATTCGGAGCTCGCGGTAAAATTCGGCTCCGAGCTTGCCGACGTCTACGCCTTCGGGCCAGGCAGTGTCGCGCAAGTGGGGGCGCAGGTTGCGCGGGTGCGGACCGAAGCGGCCAAACACGGGCGCAATCCGCGTTGCTCGATGTCGATGCGCCTCGTGGTCGCCGATACCGATGAAGCCGCATGGGAGCGCGCGACACAGATCCTGCGCACGGTCGAAGCGCGCCAGGCCGTGCATGGCCTGCTGGGCCGGGATCTCGGCAAGGCGGCGCAGGACACGGCAAAGGGCGCAGCCGAGGCCGATGCGGCCTCGGAGGATCCGTGCCTGTGGACCGGGCTCACCAAGGCGACGCAAGGGCGCCTTCAGGTCATGTGCCTTGTCGGCTCACCCGAAACGCTGGTTCAGGCGCTGCTGCGCTACCGCGAGGTCGGGATCGACAACTTCCTTGTCACGGGCTTTGATTGGCTCCCCGATGCGCACCGCATCGGGACCGAGATCGGCCCGGAGCTGCGACGCCTTGGCAACGCGATCTAGTTCGGTCGCGTAAGGCCCAGACAACAAGAAAGGCCCGGCGGGATGACCGCCGGGCCTTTCTTGTTGTCTGGAGGGGAAGGGGCGGTAGGCCCCTTCGCCCGATCAGGGCTGGGCGATCTCGTGGATCGTCGCCTCGAAGCCTTCCGAGGTCTGGGCCTGGGCCGCTTCGTCAGCGTCCTTCAGTTGCAGGTAGAACAGGCGCTGCATGAAGTCCTGACGGCGTGCCTCGCGCTCTTCCAGGGCGTCCTGGTCGAGTTCGAGAGCCTCGATACCGGCGGCAAGGTCAAGGCCATTGGCCTTGGCCACGCGCTCGGCGCTGTCGAGACGGTCGCGCACGACCGAAAGCTCGCTGGCAAGAACCATGATCATCGACATCGCGGCATCGACGCCCGGGGTCTCATAGAACTCGGGGCGCTTGCCCTTGGCGTGGCGAATGACGTGCGGGCGCTCTTGGGTGGTGTTGTCCATCGTATATCTGTCCTTGCTTGCGCCTCAGGCCGCGATGGCCTGCTTTTCGCCCTTCTTGGCGATGAGCACTTCCCAGCCACCGCCGGGTGCGAATTCGCCTGCGGTGAAGTCACGTTCGGCGACGTGCTCGGAGGATTCCTGGCTGTAGCCCGACGCGGCTGCGGCGAACTCCATCACCGCCATCGGGGCAGTGTCGAAGCGCACGGCGTCACGATCGAATCCGGCCTTCTCGGCGAGGCCGATCTGGTCCATGTCGCGCATCGCGCCCCAGAACGGCTCGTTGTTGTACCAGGTCTCGTTGTCGAGGATGAACTGGGTGAAGGGGTCCATCAGATCGAAGGGCGGAAGGTCGGCGTGGATCATCAGGCCACCCGGCTTGAGCACGCGGAAGGCCTCGTTGAACACGCGCGGCATGGCCTTGCCGCTGGTCTCGTGGAGCAGGATGTGGCTGACGACGAGATCGAATTCCTCGTCACCGAAGGTGGTTTCCTCGGCGTTCATCTGCGCGAAGTTGACGTCGAGACCCATGCCCGCCGCACGTGCGTGCGCATAGCGGACGCAGGGACCGCCCACATCGATGCCCCAGACCTCGGCTTCGGGGAACAGCTCCTTGTAGGGCAGGGTCGAGTGGCCGACTGTGCAGCCCATGTCGAGAATGCGCTTGGGCTTGAAGTCGGGCATGTTGCGCTTGAGGTAGTTCACCACCGAGCGGCCCATGTCGTCGTTGTTGGGGCCGGTGTAGCCCATCGAGTAGAGGTACACACCGCGGTCGTAGAGCGCGCCGACCGAAACGTCGTCCTCGGTCACTTCCGAGCAGTAGCCACCGGGCATGCAGTGGATGTCGAGCGCGGTAACGTAACGCGGGGGCTCGAAGCCCTCGGGAATGACCAGCTCGCCCTTGTTGGTCGCGGACAGCTCCTTGGCCTTCTCGATGAGGTCGGGCAGCTGGCGGTCGATCGAGACATTGACCGATTCCCACAGCAGTTCCTGCGCCGTGCGGTTTGCCATGGCGTAGTGCTGGAAGTAGAGGTCGTGGATCATGACCGAGCGGATGTCGCGGCGGTTCTCGGGGAGACGGCCGTTGGCCTTCTCGAACGCCTTGGACACGCGGGTCTCGTAGATCGGGGTCAGCCCGGGCAGCAGAGTGGACTGGATGAAGCCCTTGAAGCTCTTGGCGAACTCTTCGCGGGAAGCCTCATCCGCCGTCGCCTTGGGCAGAATCGGATGGTCGGCTTGCTGAAAGGTATTGAGCATGATGCGACTCCTCTGTTCATCGGGCTCTTGCGGTTTTCTTGCGGACCGTGCGTGGAGCGGCATAGTCGCCCCGGTCCGCTATCCGCTTGGCGATCATGCAATCCTATCGCGATGCGCTGGATCAAGGAAAGCACAAAAAGTATAAGTCTAGATCAATTGACGGGGCCGATTCCGGTCTCGCCCGATTTCTCCAGCCCCCTAAAGGGAACCATACCATGGATGATATGAAATTCAGCCGTCGCCAGAGCCTGGGAATGGCCGGACTTGGCGCAGGGCTTGCCTCGGGCCTCGTCGCCGCGCCCTCGCTGGCGCAGGCCGCGACCGGCGCCAAGGGTCCCAGCCCCAAGACCCCGGCCTTCAAGACGAAGATCGATTTCAAGGATCCGGAGTGGAACCGCGACACCTACGTGCGCATCGACGCCGACATCGATCCCACCAAGGAGAAGGTGGGCTGGCTCAAGGGCAAGGTCTATGGCGTGCGCCCCAATGAGCCGGTGCGCCAGCTCTTCATCAATGAGGGCTTCAGCGTCGTGCGCTCGGTCCGCCAGGAAGACGGCTCCTACCGCCGTCTGCTGCGCGAGATCGTGTTCTACCGCGACATCGAGACCGGCAAGCTGATCGACAAGTGGTACAACCCCTACACCGACGAGACCGTCGATGTGGTGCCGATCGCCAATGATCCGTTCAACTTCACGATCAGCCAGTGGGCGCCCGAGCCGCCCTCGTACGGTGGCCTCAACAAGGACAAGCCGCCGCGCAAGCCCTTCCTGATGGAATGGGAAGAGGGCCCGAACGACACGCTGATCCTGCGTTCGGACATCGACATGATGTACCCCAACGGCCTCACGCCCGATAAGTGGGTGCGCGAGTCCTCGGGCGCGTTCAACCGCGTTTCGGAGCATTTCATTTACACGGTGAACCGCAAGGATGTGCTGAACCCCAATGTGACGCACATCCAGCACGTGGGTGCCTGGAGCCGTGTCACCCCGTGGCTGCCCTGGATGCTCATGGGTCAGGCCGAGGGCCACATCAACTACTTCAACAACTTCACCACCGCTGAAGACGGCATTGCCGGCCTGCCCGATGATCTCGTGGCAGCCGCGCGCAACATGGGTGAGAAGTGGCTGCACGCGCCCGAGAGCGATTACGGTCCCTCGCTCTCGAGCATCGAGAACTACATCCACGACCATGAGCCCGCGCCGGTGCCCGAAGGTTGGGAGCCGCCCAAGGCACCCGCTGCGCCGCAGCCTCTGCAGCGGGGCGGCCAGTAAGGCCGACGGTCTGATGGCATCGTAAACAGGAAAGGGTCGGGAGTTCTGCTTCCGGCCTTTTTTGTGCGTTCACAGTGCGTTGCGGGCAATAGTTACAAAAGAAAAGCGGCCCCGCCCGCATCCGGGGAGGCCGCTTTCTTTTTGTTAGTACGTGATCGCGCGGATCAGAAACCCAGCGCGCCCGGGTTCATCAGGCCCTTGGGATCCAGCTCGGTCTTGATCGCGCCCAGCAGCGACTTGGCCTCGGCCGAGAGACGCTGCTGGTAGGGATAGGCGCGGCCCAGCTGGAAGTGCCCGGCGCCGTGCTTCTGGAAGGTCGCAACGATGGCTTCCTTCAATTCGTCGGCCAGTGCGCTGGCGTCCGGGTTGGCGGCGAACTGGGGCTGCTGGGAGAGGTATTCCTCACCCAGCGTGGTCGTGTGGTAGGCTGTCCGGTCCTCGGGCCAGTAGAGCGCGACTTCGTAAAGGAAGCCGGTCGAGCCGACGGGGGAGAACATCGTGCCGATCCAGATGCCCAGCTTGTCCATCCTGGCCTGGTAGCTCTTGATGAGCGCCTTGAAGCTCTCGTCAAAGGCCACGGCCTCGTCGTGGGCGAGGACACCGTGGATCGGAACCCAGCGCTCGCCGCCGGGGCCAAGCACGTTGAAGAGCGGCGCGAAGGGCACCGAGTGGACGAAGGTCGGGATCGAGTTGGCGATCTCGCGGCCCAGACCATCGAGCAGGCGGCGCAGCTGCTTGGCCTTGAGGGCGGCCTCGTCGTCGTCTGCGCCTTCCACGATGAAGTGGCACATGTAGGCGCCAGCACGCATCGGGTTCTCACCGGCGAAGGCCATTTTCACCAGCTGGGCGACGCCCTTCAGCTTGTTGGGGGCCTTGCGCAGGATGTCCGCAGCAATCTTGATGCGCGCGCCCATGCCTTCCTGGCGGCCGATCTGACCCTGCGAGAGCGCAAGGTCGAGGCCGAAGTGGCTGTCGTCGAGACGGGCTGCGGCGGCCTTGCGCGAGGCGGCGTGGTAGTCGGCAAAGCTGTCGAAGGCGAAGCTCAGGCATTCGAACTTGGGAAGCACGGGCAGGAGCGGCAGGCGAATGCGTGCCTTGACGCCGAACACGCCGCAGTCGCCGGTGAACAGGCCGGTGAGGTCAGGGCCATAGAAGCGGGTGGCCTTCGACGAGCTCGTCGAAAGGAGCGCGCCACTGGCAAGGACCACGTCCATCGAGACCACCGACTGCGCCGAGATGCCGTGAATGGTGGTGCCGTGGCTCAGCGTGTTCTGGCTGACGCTGCCGCCGACCGTCGCGGCGATACCGGAGAAGGGGCCCCAGAACGGGGTACGCAGGCCCTTGGCGTCGAGCGCGGTCTTGAGGTTGGCCCAGGTCACGCCCGCGCCGCAGGTCACGACGGCGTTGCGCTCATCGATCTCGATGGTGTCGATCGCGCCGGTGTCGAACAGCACGTGACCACCTTCCTGGCGCACGTAGCCGTCGGTGTAGGACGCGCCGCCGCCGCGCGGGACCATCGCGATGCCCGCTTCGCCGCACAGCTTGACGGCCTCCTGCAGGAGCTCGACCGTCGCGGGACGCACAACGGCCAGCGGCTTTTCGCCGGTGCGGTAAACATCGTTGGCGAAGTACTCGAGCTTCTCGCCGGTGCTGATGACGGCATCCGGGCCGAGCGCCTTTTCCAGAGCGCCGATGATCGTCGTGTCGTTTGCCGTGGTTGCCATGCGGTCTCTCTTTGAAGGAACGAAAATTTCGACCAAGGTGCTTGGCCCGCCGGTCGCGTGCGGGCGAGGGCGCTATCCTCGTTATCCGTTGTACGATTATCCGATGCGCGGGTAAAACCGCACGAGTTCGGGTCTGTGGAGGACGCTCTGGGCACCTTCCGGGCAAAGGCGGTCCGATCAGCCGGGCCTGCGGGGAGTCGTACATGAATACTGTTGCAGCGAAGTTGCCGGGCCGCCTGGCGACCTCGACGAAGGCCGGTTTCGGCGTGGGGCAGGTGGCGGGCCAGCTTTTCCGCGATGCGCCCTCGCTCCTCCTCATGTTCTACCTGACGAACGTGATGGGCGTGGCGCCCGCGATTGCGGGGACCGCGATCTTCGTGCCCAAGGTCTTCTTCAGCCTTGTCTTCGACTTGTGGATCGGCGTGGCCTCGGACCGGCTTGCGCCGCGCTTTCCCCGGCGGCGCTGGCTGCTGGTCGGCGGGCTTGCCGCGCCGTTCGCGATGCTGGGCGTGTTCGCCGTGCCCGAAGCCTCGATGACCTTCCAGGTGGCCTGGGTCTTCGTGACCTTCAGCGCCTACATGGCGGTCTACTCGACCTTCTCGGTGCCCTATCTCGCGCAGTTCTCGGAGATGTCGTCCGACCCGGCCGAGCGCACTGAGCTCATGGGCTGGAAGCATGCCTTCACGGGGCTTGGCGTACTCATGTCCTCCTCGGTCGCGCCCATGGCGGTCAACGCGCTGGGCACCGACCGCCCGGCCTATCTCATCACGATGAGCTCGATCGGGGTCATCTGCCTTGTCTGCCTTCTGGTCGCCTGGCGCTTTGCCGCGCGCATTCCCGAACCGGCCGAAGTGGCAACGCCGCTTGCCGCTCGCGACCTGCCCCGCGCCTTCACGGACCGCCGTTTCATGATCCTGTGCCTTTCGGCCATCGTCATGACGGTGGCGGCGGGCATCAGCTACGCCAGCTTCCCCTTCTTCGTGAAGTACGCGATGGCGCGCGAGGAACCCTTGCACGACATCGGCGTGATGTCCGCAATCATGGCCTTTGCGGTCATGGGCGGATCGCCGCTCTGGGTGATGGTCTCCAAGCGCCTCGGCAAGAAGCTGACCTATGTGCTCGCGGCGGCAGGGCACGGCCTGGTGACGCTGGTCTGGGGCTACCTGCCCGATGCCCCGATCGAGGTCGCCTATGTCCTCGCCGGGTTGATGGCTGCCTGCAACGCGGGGTGGGGCACGATCGTCCTCTCGCTGCTTTCCGACAGCATTGCGGCCGCGCGCGAGGAGTACGGCGAGAACCGCGCCGGGTCCTACTCGGCAATCTGGTCGATCATCGAGAAGGCGGGCATTGCGATGGGCGGGACGCTGATCGTCGGCCTGATCCTCTCGGCCTTCGGTTTTGACGCGGCGGCGGCGAGCGCAGGTATGCCGCAATCGCCGCGCGCTCTGGCCGGCATCATCGTCAGCTATTCGACCGTGCCCGGCATCGCCAAGCTCGTCGCGGCTGTGATGATCTGGCGCTACGTCCACGAACATCCGTCCAACTCGCAGGGAGGGGCCACGCCCGCGCATGCCTGAAATGAACGAACAGACCGCGCCGCACGCGCCGCTCAACCTTGCCGTCATCGGGTGCGGGCGCATTTCCGGTGCCCACTTCAACGCCGCGAAAGCGCGACCCGAAGCCGTACGCATCGTCGCAACCCATGACATCGATGCCGCGCAGGCACAGGCGGCTGCCGAGCCTTTCGGGGCGGTAGCATGCGTTCACTTCGAGGACGTGCTCGCCATGCCCGAGGTGGAAGCCGTGCTCATCGCGACGCCAAACAGCCTCCACGCAGCCCAATCGATGGCTGCTCTGCAGGCGGGCAAGCACGTGCTGGTCGAGAAGCCCGCTGCCGAGACCGGAGAAGACGCGCTGGCGCTGGCGAACCTGGCGGCCGAGAAGGGCCTCGTCTTCGCCGTAGGCCACACCTTCCGCCACAACGATGCGGTGCGCTACATCGTCGATCACTGGGGCGACTTCGGGAAATTCCGTTCGCTTGAAGTATCGTCCTGCGTGTTCTGGGACGGACCCCAGGCACCCTGGTGGGCGACGCGCACGCCCGAGGAAGGGTTGATCCTTTCGCTCTTCGCGCCGCACTCGCTCGATTTCGTGCAGCTCATCATGGGCGAGGATGATCCGGTGCGCGTCCATGCCGAGGCCGCGCGCCACCAATCGGGCTGGCAGGGCGAGGACGAGGCCATGGTGCTGCTGGCCTATCCCGGCCGCCGCCTTGCGAGCGTCCACATCTCCTACAACCAGCCTGCCGTCCTTGATCGCAAGGTGCTGCACTTCGACAAGGGCGTGCTCGAGATCGAGCATGGCGAGATCCTGCGCTGGAACGGCGAGGAACTGGTCCATCCGCCCGAAGGCGTGCTCATCGATCCGCGCCGCATGGGCGGGCGCACGCTGGGGCACTACTTCGCAGACCAGCTTTCCGAAATGCACGCCGCCGTGCGCGGCAAGCCGCATCGCCTGCCCACGGGGCGCGATGCCGCGCGTCTCATCGCGTTGATCGACCGGGTGAAAGCCTCGGCGCGCGCGAACTCGGCGGCGGACGCGATTGATCCCCCGCTGGCGGATAGGCCGCAGTGAAGTCGGTTCTTGCGCTTGCCCTTGGGGCAAGTGCGCTCGCATCGCCTGTCGGCGCAGCGCCGCCCGAACCCAATGGACACGTGCCCGCCAAGGTCCCTGCGCCTGCGCCGGTGTTTCCGCCGCGCGTGGCCGGCAGCGCCTTTGCCGAATGCCGCGATTGTCCCGAGATGGTCGTGGTGCCGCCCGGCAACTTCATCATGGGATCGAGCGAGGAGGAACGCCGCGCCCTGGGCGTTCTTGCCATGTTCGACACGATGGAAGAACCGCGCCACCGCGTCACCATCGGCTACCGCTATGCCGTCAGTCGCTACGAGGTGACGTTCGCGCAGTGGGACGCCTGCGTCGCCGATGGCGGCTGCAACGGCTACCGGCCGGATGACGCAGGGTGGGGGCGTGGCCGCCGTCCGGTCATCAATGTGAACTTTGCCGATGTGCAGAGTTATGTGGCATGGCTGAGCGCAAAGACCGGCGCGAGCTACCGTCTGCTGAGCGAAGCCGAATGGGCCTATGCTGCCCGCGGTGGCACGCAGACCTGGTATCCGTTCGGCAATGCCCTGTCGGCTGACAAGGCCAACGCGGCGCAGGTGCTCGACCGCACAACGCCGGTGGGAAGCTACGCGCCCAACGGTTTCGGCCTGCACGATGTCATCGGCAATGTCGCGGAGTGGACGCAGGATTGCCACCACGACAGCTATGTTGGAGCGCCCGATGATGGCTCGGCCTGGCTGACGGGCCCGTGCGAACTGCGCAATGTGCGCGGCGGCGGGTGGAGCCTCCAGGGCTGGAGCGTTCGCGCTGCCCAGCGCATTGGCGATCCGCCGGGCGCGCGTAACGATCATCTGGGCTTTCGCGTTGCGCGAGAGCTGCCGCAGGACTGAGGCGCTCACACGTCCCGATAGCCAAAAGCCCGGTGCGACCACGCGGATCGCACCGGGCTTTTTTGATACCTGAATAACTATCGGCCGGGGCCATGAGCGTTTGCCAGGCCTGCACACACGAAAAGGCCCGGGAGCATTGCTGCTCCCGGGCCGTTTTCGTTCGTCCTGCGGACGGCCTGGATCAGAACTTGATCGAAGCCTGCAGGCCCGCGGTGCGCAGGTCGTTGAGACCCAGCATGAGCGCGGAGAAGGTGCCGGTGTAGGCGAAGTTCGGCGTGAACGTGTAGTTGTCCGAGACCGACACCGGGGTGTGGTTGTTGAAGATGTTGTTCACGAAGACATCGACCGAGATGTTGCCGTGGGTCACGCCTGCACGTGCGTTGAACAGGTGCAGGTCGGGCAGCTTGGCGAGGTTCGCCTCGTTGCTGTAGACGCCCGACTTGAAGTTCCAGTCACCGCGCACGAACCAGGAGCCGTTGTCCCACTCGGCAATGTCGCCCGCGAAGGTGACGCCGACGTTGGCCGAGTACTTCGAGGTGTTCTTCAGATCGTTGCCGTTGAAGTCCGTGATGCCGGTGAGGGCGGTCACGGTCGGGCTGGTGAAGTCCTTGATGTCGCTCTCGTTGTAGGCGCCAGCCGCATCGATGGTCAGGAAGTCCAGCGGACGCCAGGTCACGTTGCCTTCGAGGCCATAGAGATCAGCCGAGCCGGAGTTCGCCGCGGTGTTCACGAACGAGTAACCGGTCGATTCCGTCTCGTCGGGAACGACGATCTGGACGGTGTTGATCTGGTTGCGCCACTGGGCGTAGTAGGCGGCGAACTGGTAGCGGAACGAACCGTCGAGGTTGCGGCCCTTGAGGCCCACTTCGTAGTTCGTGACCTTTTCCGGTTCGATCGCGAGTTCGCCACCGGCCTCGGACGCGGCCAGCTGGATGGCGTAGGTGTTGTTGAGGATCGCGGTGTTGAACTGCGCCGGGTTCACACCCTTCGCCCACGAAGCGTAGACCATCATGTCCGGCGTCACGTCCCAGTCGACGATGATGCGCGGCGTGAAGTTCTTGTACTTCGAGTTCGCGAGCAGCGAGTTCGGGCCGTAGTAGCCGGGGGTGAGGTACGGGTTGTAGCCGTTGCCGTCGCCCACGATGGTGACACCGTCTTCGTCCGCATAGGCTTCGAGCCTGTCGATCTGGTAACGGCCTTCTGCGCTGATCGAAACGGTGTCGGTCAGTTCGTAGGTCGCGCCGAAGAACATGCCGACAGTCTTCGAACGGCTCTTGCCGCCCGGGTTCAGGCCGCTCTCGGTCAGGTTGAAGCCGCCACCAAGGCCCTGGTACAGGTCCGACTGCAGGTAGCTGACGCCAACGAGGCCCTGGAAGCGATCGGTCTCATAGGCGAGACGACCTTCGATCGACCAGTCCTCGACCTTGCGCTCGATGAGGTACGGGAAGTCGAAACCAAGCGAGCTGGTGTCGTAGCCGTCCAGGTCGATCATGGTCGACCAGGTTTCCTTGTTGTAGCCACCAAGGACAGTCGCGGTCACGCCGTCGACGATGTCCCAGTCAGCCGTGCCGTGGAAGTGCGTGGTCTTGCGGCGCAGACCGTAGCCCTGGACGCCATCGTTGGCATCAACGACGCGGTTGGTGTCGATCGCCAGGAACTGGCGGATCTGGTTGGTGTTCTGGACGTTGGCGGTCACCGGGTTGGCAATGCTGGGCACGGTGCCGAAGAACCAGGGGTTTCCGGCGTCGGTCACGCCGTTGGCCTGGCCCTGGAGGACCTGGTTGCCGTCCGCGTCGAAGACGTCGTAGGCGTAGAGGCGGGTCTGGGCGGCCGGGCCGTCCTTGTCTTCGCTCATCATGCCGAACAGCTTGATCGACACGTCAGCCGACGGGGTGATCGAAAGGGTCGCGGTGCCGATGACGCTCGACTGATCGCCGAGGGTGACGCCGTTCTGGTTCTCGTAGGAACCGCCCTTCGAGTACTTCTCGCCGGTGACGCGGAAGGCGATGAGGTCTTCGATGATCGGACCTTCGACCGCGCCGCGCAGACGCCAGTTGTCGCGCGTACCGATCATGCCCATCATTTCGCCGCCCCAGTAGCCGTCCGGGGTCTGGGTGACGACGTTCACGGCGCCGGCAAAGGTGTTACGGCCGAAGTAGGCGCTCTGCGGACCCTTCAGGATCTCGACGCGCGCGGGGCTCGAGACGTTGTTGATCTGCGAGGGCGAGGACACGGGAACGCCGTCGATGAACGAGGAAACCGTGGTTGCCAGCGTCGTCGAGGGGGTGAAGCCGCGCAGCACGACCTGCTGGAACGAGCGGTCGGCGTGGCCCGAGGACGAGTTGTTGATGTTGATGCCCGGCGAAGCTGCCGCAACGTCGTTCATCGAGACGATGCCGCGAACGTCGAGTTCCTCGGAGGTGACGGCGTCGACGGTGACCGGGGTCTTCAGGATGTCTTCACCGGTCTTACGTGCGGTGACGACGATTTCGCCGGGAACGGATGCCGGAGCGGCTTCCTGGGCGAAGGCAGGCGCTGCGTAAAGCAGGCTCCCGGCAACGGCGAGCGTCGACAGCGTCGAGGCGAGCCGCATGGTGTTTGCAGTACGATTCATAGAAGACCCCTCAATATTAGATCTTTGATGCGCCCCATGGGGAGGCGTTTGAAGTAACGGTCCCGGTATCCAGCGACCGGGATTCAGTTTTTCGCTAACCGAAGGGAGGCGAATGCACGTGCATACGCCTCGATAGTCCCTGAACTCTCAGCATCCGGTTTTCGGGTGATCTTGTGTTCTCTTGTGCATACCGGCTTCTCTTTGGGAGGCCTCTACGCTTCGGGTGTTTTACCTATGCGTCGTATGCAGTGGAGAGATTGGCCGCGACCTTGGTTAGATGGTTGTCAATTCTGTTTGCTATTCGCCTGTCGGATGGTTGGACGTCTGTCAGGCAAGATAATTTCGTACACTTATCAAGAATCTGCTGCGTGAGCGAGTTTGCGCAACGTCCTCTTAGTGGACGATGGCTGTGCCATACTGGCGTTCTCGAGTGCGAAGACGCTTGCTTCACCCCTGAGCGAACTGCCGATATCGGGCCGCGCTCTGAGGTGACAACATTGTCGGGTTCGAGCCAGCTCGCAAACATTACGCCCACCACCGCTTCCGGGGCTGCCGCAAAGTGCGGTAGCGGGCTCATCCCATCACTCCAGCGGACGGTCGCGTCAGGTGTCGCGCCGGTGCCGAGGTGAATGCGAGAGCAGGCGGGGGGCGTGCTGTGCATGGGCATACAGGTATTCGACCTTGGCTTCGTGCCATCGCGTATCGGCATCTCTATCCGACAGGTGGTGACGGCGGCGTGGATCAGGTGGTCGATCCGGAAACTGCGTCAGGCTTTGGCGCATGATTTCTTGCGACAATGGATTCCAGGAAGCCTTGGGGCTTGTAAGCGATGCCTCGGTAAGTGCGACGCGATTCTGTGCTGTCACGGGTTATATCGAAGTATTTCAGGGCACTGCCTCACCACAGGTCCTGCAATTCCTGGGGGTGGGCTCAGCCATTTCGGGCCGTGAAGTGCTCGTCCGACACCCGGATTCGGAGCGGGGAGCCGTGCGCTTTCTGTCTCTGGATGGCCCTCCGCTTCCTCTTGATCGTGAGGGAGCGCAAGCCTGGGACCACGGCGGAATTTTCGACGTCAACATACGCGCCTTCGATGATCTCGATGCCGTGCACGCGGCCTTTGGAGCGCAGGGCTTTCAGTGTCCGGCCCCGGTCACGGACTGGGACTTCGGCGCGCTGGCGGTTCGCGAAGTGGTTGAGCGGGACGCGGACGGGATCTGTGTTGCAGCCATGCAAAGAGTGTATCCGCCGCTCGAAGGTTATGCCGGTATTGGCGGGGCAACGTCCTGGATCTTCAATTCTACGCAGATCGTCCCTGATTTCGAGGCGGCCCGGCATCTCTTCGTCGATGCGCTGGGATGGTTGCCGGTTCAGGAAACGCAAGGGTATGCCGCCGCACAGGACGGCGCGAACTGTATGGGCTTTCCGCCGGGTCTGGCGCCGAAGATCCCGATGAAGATCGGCATCTATCATCCCCATGGGCGCATGGAGGGCTCGGTCGAGGTGATCGCGTTCGACTGCGGTGGGCGCGATTTTCGTGGGGTACCCCGGCCCGGAAGAGGCTGGGCGGGGCTGCGCTTTGCGGTCACGGATATCGATGCGATTGCGGCCCGCATGGCGGGGGAAGGCTGTACGCTTTCGCAGCCCGTATCGCTTGAGTGGCGGCCCCATGGGCTGATGCGCGCTCTTGCGTGCATGACCCCATGGGGCGCCCGGTTCGAATTCTTCCAGGCGGCCTGAGCGCGTTTCGCCGGGGCCGCCTGGAGAAGTCGATCAGGACGTCTTCAGGCCTTCGAGATAGGCAATGGTTTCGGCTTCGCTGACGACATCGGCGTACTTCGCGTTCATGTCGAAGAGGTTGGCGTCGTGGGGCCCCGCGTGGCGGTCGCCGCAGGCTTCGGCGACGACGGCCGTGCGGAAGCCATGGCTCATCGAATCGACGCAGCTCGCGCGCACACAGCCCGACGTTGTAAGGCCGGTCAGGATCACGCTGTCGCATCCGGCCGCCGTCAGGGTCGAGGCGAGCGAGGTGCCGAAGAAGGCGCTCGGGTACTGCTTGGAGACGATCAGTTCGTCCTCGAAGGGTTCTAGACCCGGGCCCCAGGCGCCCATCGGGTTGCCTTGCGTGAAGTTCTGGAGCGGCATCGCCTTCTCGAAGAAGCGCCCGCCGTTGAAGCCCGAGGGGTGGTAGACGACGTTCGTGAGAATGACCGGGATACCAGCCTCGCGCGCGGCGGCGCGCACGCGCAGCGCCGATGCAATCGCGTCCTCGACCTCGGAGTAGAGCATGTTGCCCGGCTCGAAGTAGGCCTGACAGAAGTCGATCAGGAGAAGCGCGGGGCGCTGACCGAAGCCGACCTTGTTGTCGTAGGCCTTCTTGTAGTTGGCGAGGAGGTCTTCGTCGCTGCTCATGGGGGCAATCCTTGTTCTGTTCGAGGCGTGGGTGCGGGACCTGTCGAACGATCCGCGCTGGCCTCGTGGGCGTATCGGGAGAAGGCGCGAAGGCAAGCGGCAAGCGCCTGCGCTTCCGCAGGACGGTCAGGGCTGGGGCGCGGCTTCCGTATCTTGCGCGATCGCCTGCGTCGGCAGTAGCGGCGTTCCGGCCTCGACGTAGGCGGCGACGAGCTGGGCAAAGCGGTCGGGAACCTCCAGCGGCGGATAGTGGCCGACATCGGGCATCAGCACGCGCGAGATCTGCGCGTTCTTGAGGTAGCGCGCGATCGCGTCCGCGGCCGATTCCGGCAGCAGCGGGTCGGCTGTGCCCCAGATGAGGAGCGTAGGTGTTTTCACCTTGGCCATCTCGACGGCGGCCTGCTTGCCATCACCGATACGGGCAATGAGGCCAACGAGGTGCTTCTCCGGGAAGCGGCGGTAGAAGTCGAAGTATTCCTTCTTCGTCTGCTCGGAAATCCGCGAACCATCACCGGCGAAGTAGGTCAGGAACAGGTCCCAGAAATCGGGTCCGCGCCAACCGGTTTCCTGCGCCTTGGCGACCGCGTCGAGGAATTCCTGCGACATCTCCAGGTGGCTGACGTCGACAGGATCCGACGGTGTGTTCGACAAGATCAGGCGCTCGACCATGTCGGGACGGCGCGCCGCCAGATACATGCCCATGGTGCCGCCGCTGGAGACGCCCACGTAGGTCACCTTGGTGATGCCCAGTTCATCAAGCACCCCGATCGGGATGTCGGTCGGCTGCAGCGTTTCCAGGGATTTGTCGGTGGGGCCATCGGAGAGGCCATAGCTCGGCAGGTCGATACGCACGATGCGATAACGGTCCTTGAGGAGCTCGGTTTCGCGGTCGTAGGTGCGCATCGAGCTTTCCGAGCCATGCACCATCAGAAGGACCGGCGCATCGCGCGGGCCTTCGTCCTTGTAGTGGATGGTGAGGTCGCCGATCTTCACATAGCGGCTTTGCGCATCGCCATACATCTTGCGCAGCTCCTTGACCTTCAGGAAGGGGTACTTCGAGAGATCCTTGGGCGCGGAGAGAATCTGCGCGGCGGCGGGCGTCGCGGAAAGACCAGCGCCAGCCACCGAGCAGGCGAGCGCGACGAGAAGGGAGAGCTTGCGGGAAATACGCGGCATCGTGGGAGCTTCCTCGGCTTGTCGACGGGATTTCGTGTCCCGGCATGCCTATCGTGGGGGCCTTTCGCAACGCACGATCTCGAAAACTTATCCGACAGGTGGTGAGCCAATGGACGTGCTTTCGAGCCGTGCTCGAGCGCATTAGGAAGGAGTCCATAAGTGACGCCTGCCCGCATCAGGGCCCGGCACGTCGAGACAGACAAGGAGTATGGGGTTCTCATGGGATTTGATCGCCGCAAGTTCACGCTGGGGGCCTCGGCCCTGGGCCTTGGCGCCATGACGGGAGCACGCTTCGCGCAGGCGGCTCCGACCATGAAAGCCTCCGCTTCGGCCGGACAGCCCGATGTGCTCATCCTGGGCGCGGGTATCTCCGGCCTCCACTCGGCGCATCTCCTTGAGGAAATGGGCATGAAGGTGACCATCCTTGAAGCGCGCGAGCGCGTGGGTGGCCGTATTCTCACTCTGATGGATCAGCCCGGTTATCCGGAGATGGGCTTCAATTCGATGGCGGCAGGCTATGGCCGTGGCATCGATGCAGCCCAGCGCGCTGGTGTCGAACTGCAGGAGGTCGGAGCCCGCTACCGTATCGGCCCGCCTTCGCAGGTCTATATCGGGAATACCGCGATGACCCGCGAGGAATGGGCCCGTTTCCCGGGCAATCCCTTCCCCGAGCAGTACAAGAGCGTGATGCCCGGCGAACTCGTCGGCATGCTTGTGGCGCAGAACGGCAGGCTTGAGGACTGGACGCGCTGGAGCGATCCGGCCAACGCCGCGCTCGACGTTTCGCTGCACGAATTCCTCAAGGGCCAGGGCCTCTCGGACGCCGCGATCCACCTCGCGAACGATCTGGCGCCGTACTATGGCATCAATGCTTACGGCACCTCGTCGCTGATGATGGAATTCAACGACGGCTTCATCAAGACGATGATGGCGGCCGGCATGGAATCGCTGGCGGTGAAGGGCGGTAACCAGAAGCTTCCGATCGCGCTCGCCGAGCAGATCAAGGGCGATATCCTGCTGGGCCGCGAGGTTCTTGGCATCGTGCAGGAAGATGCCGGCACCACGGTCTTCTGTGCCGATGGCTCGCGCTTTACCGCACCCAAGGTCATCTGCTCGCTGCCGCTCTCGGCTCTGCGCAACGTCAAGATCGACCCGGCGCTGAACGGCGTGCAGGCCGAAGCGGTCGCGCAGCTGGGCTACCAGCCCATCTCGATGGCCTTCATCACCGCCGAGAGCCCGTTCTGGGAAGAGGACGGCCTGGCTCCGGGCATGTGGACCGATGGTCTCCTCGGTAACGTCATGCCCCAGCGCTACGGCGAGGATCCCAACGAGATTACCGGCTTCATCGTCCAGGCCCGCGGCAACCTCGCGCTCTACTGGGATCGCATGGACCCCGAGGCGGTCAAGCAGATGATCGTCAGGCGCATCGAGGAACTGCGCCCTGCCGCGAAGGGCAAGGTCAAGGCGCACACCTATTTCTCGTGGGCCAAGGAGCGCTTCAACGGCGGCGATGTCTCGTACCTCGCACCTGGCCAGTCGACCTGGGTCAACGACATGGCGCAGCCCGCAGGCAACATGCACTTCTGTGGTGAACACCTCGCCACGAGCGCGCGCGGCCTTGAAGGCGCGATGGAAAGTGCCGAAAGGGCGGTGCTCGAAGTTCTCGGAGTCTGACCGGCAGGCGATCACGCCTATCCGTAAGTCGGACATTCGTTCGGAAAGAGTGGGGGAGGGGCCCTGAAATATGGTCCCTGTCCCTCAACACGTTGCAAGTGAGATTAGCCCCATGGAATATGATTACGTCCCCCTTCCGCAGCGCAAGCCACTCAAGTGGCCCAACGGCGCGCGCGTGGCCCTGATCCTGACGTTCAATCTGGAAACCTGGGATCTCACCAAAGACACCGACAAGCCGTATTACGCGGGCGGTCCGGCGATCCTTCCCGACATCCTGCCGGGCAATACCCCCGACTTCCCCAACTTCTCCTGGCGTGAATACGGCCAGCGCGTCGGCATCTGGCGCCTGTTCGACCTGTTCGACGAACTGGGCGTCCCCGCCAGCTGCACCACCAACGCCGTTACCTTCGAGCGCCGCAAGGCGATGACCGACGCCGTTCTCGAGCGTGGCTGGGAACTCCTCACCCACAACTGGGAGCAGGGCGAGCTGCTCACCAACTTCGCCCACGATCCCGAGACCGAGCGTGATATCATCTTGCGCAGCCTCGCCCAGTTCGAGAAGTACACCGGCCGCAAGTCCAAGGGCTGGCTGTCCTCCTCGCTGCGCGGCACGCTGCAGACCGCCGACATCCTCGCCGAGCAGGGCTGCACGTTCTACTGCGACATCATGAACGATGATCAGCCCTACCTGCTGCGCACGCCCAACGGTCCGATCGTCTCGGTTCCCTACTCGAACGAGATCAACGACTTCACCTTCATCACGCGCAAGAACTTCACCACCGACCAGTACCGCGATGCGCTCATCGAGGAACTCGACGTGCTCTACGCCGAAGGTGAGAAGACCGGCCGCATCATGAACCTGGGCCTGCACCCGCACGTCTCGGGCCGCGCCCACCGCGTGCGCGCACTGCGCGAATTCATCGAGCACGCCAAGTCGCTTCCGGGCGTCTGGTGGGCCACCCGTGAGGAAATCGCCGCGTGGTATCTCGAAAATCACGAGAGCCACATCCCCGGCCAGCTGGAAGGGTAAGAAGACCCATGAGCCGTCCTGAGAAGATCCTGATTGTCGGCGGTGGTATCGCTGGCATGACCGCGGCCGCCGCGATTGCCCAGCAGGGCTTCGCGGTGACGCTGCTCGAAAGCGCGCCCGAGTTCGGTGAAATCGGCGCGGGCGTGACGCTTTCGCCCAACGCCATGAAGGGCCTCGATTTCATCGGGGCCTGCGAGGCGGCGACCAAGGCCGGTGTCGAGCCGGCCCGCCAGCGCATCCAGCACTGGGAAGACGGGCGCACGCTCGTCGAGAAGGACCGCACCGGCCAGATGGACAAGTACGGTGCGCCGTACCTCACCATCCACCGTGCCGACCTTCACGAGGTCCTGACCGAAGCAGCCCGCACGTCGGGCGTGGACCTGCGCTGCGGCGCGCCTGTCGTCTCGAGCGAGGGCACCACCGTCACGCTCGCTGACGGGTCGACCGTCAGCGGTGACCTCCTTATCGGCGCGGACGGCGTGAAGTCGGTCATCCGCGAGCGCTTCGATCCCAAGGAGCCGCACTTCACCGGCCACGTCGCGTGGCGCACGCTGGTGCCCGTGACCGAGGACATCAAGGACCTCTCGGACTTCCCGGGCATCATCATCGGTCCGGGCGCGATGATCACGCGCTACAACATCCGCAACTACGAGGCGATGAACCTCGTGTTCTTCGCGCGCCAGGAAGGCTGGACGGATGATGGCTGGACGACGCCGGTCGACCCCGAAGAAATCCGCAAGGTCTACCAGGGCTGGTGCGGCGACGCGCAGCGCCTGATCGATGCGGCCTGCCAGCAGCCGATGTACAAGTGGGCGCTCAACGCGCGCACCGCGCTCGACAGCTGGATCATCGACGACAATGTCACCCTGATCGGTGATGCGGCCCACGCCATGACGCCGTTCCTCGGCCACGGCGCGGCTTGCGGCATCGAGGATGCGGTTGTTCTCGCCCGTGCGCTCAAGGCATCGAACACCATTGCCGAAGGCCTCAAGCGCTACCAGGATGCGCGCCATGAACGCGCCACCTTCATTCAGGGCGAATCGAACAACAACGCGGATCGCATGCAGGGCCAGGACACTTCGCTGTTCGGCCTTGGCGAGATGAAGGACGAGGAATCGCTCGGCCTGTTCGAGTACGATCCGCGCACGGTGGAGGTCTGATGACCCAGGCAACCCGTTTCGACGGTCACGCCATTGCGCCCCAAACCGAGGCTTTCCTCGGCCAGACCCACAAGCTGCTGATCGGCGGCGAGTGGGTCGAGGGCAGCGGTGAAATGGAGACGCTCGACCCGGCTACGGGTCTGGCGCTCACCACCTTCCAGACCGGCGGCAAGGCCGAGGTCGACAAGGCGGTTGCCGCCGCGCGCAAGGCATTCGACGGCACCTGGGGCCGCATGACGGTTGCCGCACGCACCGCGATCCTGCACAAGTTGGCCCGGATCATGGAAGAGAACGCGACGCTCCTTACCGAGCTCGACATTCTCGACAACGGCATGCCGCGCTTCATCGCCGGGCTCACCACCTCGAACGTGGTTGAGATGATCGACTACTATGCCGGTGCGATCATGCGCATCGAGGGCACCACCATCGCCCCGCCGCGCCACATCGCCGACGAGACCGAGGCGCTGACCTACACCCTGCGCGAACCCGTGGGCGTCGCCGGTCAGATTGTGCCGTGGAACGTCCCGCTCTCGACCGCGATCCTCAAGATGGCCCCCGCGCTGGCCGCGGGCTGCACCGTCGTGGTCAAGCCTTCGGAAATGACCCCGCTTTCGGTCCTGGCTCTTGGCCAGATGATCTGCGACGCGGGCTTCCCCGAAGGCGTGGTCAACATCGTCAACGGCCTTGGCGCCGATGCCGGTGCCGCATTGTCGGAGCATCCGGGCGTCGACAAGATCTCGTTCACCGGCTCGACCGTGACCGGCAAGCGGATCATCGCGGCCTCGATGGGGAACCTCAAGCGCGTGAGCCTGGAGCTGGGCGGCAAGAGCCCGGTCATGGTCATGCCCGATGCGGACCTCGAGCTGGCCATTCCCGGCGTCTCGATGGCGACCTTCTTCCTCCAGGGCCAGAACTGCATGGCCGGCACGCGCATCTTCGTGCATGAGAGCATCCACGACCAGTTGGTCGAGGGGCTGGCCGGTTTCGCGAACTCCATGACGCTGGGCCACGGTCTCGACATGGGCTCGATGCAGGGGCCGATGATCTCGGACGCGCACAGCGCCAAGGTCATGAGCTACATCGAGGGCGCGAAGGCGGCGGGTGCAACGCTCGTGGCGGGCGGCGAGAAGCTTGACCGTCCGGGCAACTTCATCCGCCCCACGATCTTCACCGACTGCACGCCTGACATGGCCGTGACGCGCGAGGAGATCTTCGGCCCGGTGATGGCGATCCAGAAGGTCGCGACCACTGATCTCGACGAGCTGGCCGCACTCGCCAACGACACGCCCTACGGCCTGTCGGGCAGCGTGTGGACCAAGGATCTCTCGACCGCGCACCGCCTTGTTAAGCGCATCCGTTCGGGCCACGTCTCGATCAACTGCCACGGCGCCGTTGGCACCAACATCCCCTTCGGCGGCTATGGCGAATCCGGATGGGGCCGCGAGTTCGGCAACGAAGGCCTCGACGCCTACCTCGAGACCAAGGCGGTCACTGCGCGCCTCTAAGGGGCTTGGCAGATTGGGCGAACCCAACAAGAAAGGGCCGGGAAAGCGATCTGCTTTCCCGGCCCTTTTTCTATCCGATCAAAGGGAATGGGGTGACCTTAAGCGTTGCCGCCCGGAACCGGGTTCGACAGGTCGTGGCTGATTGCCTGCGCCGTGCCCTTGAGGTCGTCGAGGTAGAGTTCGAGAGCCTGCGAAAGGCGCATGGCGGCCACGAAGAACACCATGGTCAGCGCGGCTTCATAGTGCCCGTTGCGGAAGATCGGCACCGAGACCGAGGAGGTCTTGCCCGGTGTCAGGTTGAAGTGGTTGCGGCCCTGGACCGCATAACCTTCAGCCCGGATACGCTCGACATCGAGGCTGACTTCGGCGGTCGCGAGGTAGTTGAGGTCGATGTCCTGCGAGACGCGCATGAAGCGCAGGATCATCTCGCGCTCTTCGTCGGGCGCGTAAGCCATGGACACCTTGCCCGATGCGCTGTCCAGAATCGGGAGCGTGAAGCCGGGATAGTAGTGCTCGAAGGTAAGCGACGAGTTCGAGTGCGTGCTGTCGCGCAGCATCATCTCGCGGCCCACGCGAATGGCGATCGAGACCGGCCAGCCAATGCGCTTGGTCAGCCCGACGATGTGCGGGCGTGCGATGCGGACCAACTCGTCGTCGTGCTGGAAGCCGGTGGCCAGCGTCTGCACCAGTGCGGTCGGGCGATAGCGCTTGCGCGACGGCTCCTGTTCGATCAGACCTTCATAGAGAAGGGTCTGCACGATGCGGCAGGCAGTGGGGTAGGGTACGTCCGCGGCCTTCGCGATTTCCATCATGGAGAGCGACCCATGACGGTTGATCGCCTTCAGCGCCGAAATCGAACGCGTGATAGAGCGGATGGGGACACCTTTTTCCAACGGTCAAACTCCCTGATCGGTTCGTGCGATAACCGGAGAATGACCATTCCATTACAGATGGCCGCAAAGATCAAGTTTTTATCCGGTAGGCGGATACGATATCCGCCTACCGGCATGAATTTCCGCGAACTTGAGTTGGATCAATGATCGCGCAGCCTTACCAGGCCGGCACGATCACCTGTCGGATAGCCTCGCCCGAGGCCAACTTGTCCATCGATTCGTTGATCTCCTCGAGTGGCCCCACCGATGTGAGGAGCTTCTCGATGGGCAGACGGCCTGCGCGCCACAGCTTGATGTAGCGCGGAATGTCACGGGCCGGGATGGCCGAGCCCATGTAGCTGCCCATGAGGGTCTTGCCGTCGGCGACGAGCGAGACGGCCTTGATCGAGAGATCCTCGTCGGGGTTGGGAAGGCCAACGGTGACGATACGCCCACCACGCCGTGCCGAATTGTAGGCCGCGGCAAGGACAGCGGCCTTGCCGACCGTCTCGATCACGACATCGCTGCCCATGGCGGCTTCGTCTTCGCCAGGAGCGCTCGCCGTGGCCGCGCCCAGTTCGAGCGCCAGAGCGCGCTTGGCGGGTGAGGGGTCAATGGCGTGGACCGGCTGTGCACCGGCGGCAAGCGCACCGAGCAGGGCCGATAGGCCAACGCCGCCCAGACCGTAGATCGTGACACTTTCGCCCGGTCGGACCTGGGCTGTGTTCATCACCGCGCCCACGCCCGTCAGGACCGCGCAGCCGAAGAGGGCGGCGGTTTCGGGCGAGATGTCGGAATCGATCTTCACCAGCGAACGGCGGTCAACCACAGCCTGCGTGGCAAAGGCCGAGCAGCCCAGGTGATGGTGGATCGTCTCGCCATCGCAGGACAGGCGCGAGCCGCCGCGCAGGAGTTCGCCCTTGCCGTTGGCCGCTGCGCCGACGCTGCACAGGTATCCCTCGCCCGAAAGGCATTCCTCGCACTGGCCGCACGAGGGCAGGAACACGAGCACGCAGCGGTCGCCCACGGCGAGGCCCGGCTCCTCGGGATCACCAAGGGCAAGGACGGTGGCCGCGGCCTCGTGGCCCAGCGCCATCGGCATCGGACGCGGGCGGTCGCCGTTCACGACCGAGAGGTCGGAGTGGCAGATGCCCGCGGCATCAATGCGGACGAGAACTTCGCCGGGCTTGGGGTCGGCGAGGTCGATCGGCTTCACGTCCAGCGGCGCGCTTTCCGCGTAGGGCTTTGCGTGGCCGCCCGAGCTTGAAAGCACGGCAGCGGCAATGCGGCGGTTCATGACAGGGGTTTCCTTGCTCATCAGATCTGCGCCCACTTCTTCTCGAATGCAGTGACCTCGTCGAAACCGATCAACGAGGAAAATTCCTTGAAACTGAACAGCCCGTCCGGGTTCGCCGTGCCCTGTTCCTTGAGCCCGCGCAACGCGTTCTCCATCGCGCTGCAGGCGGCGAGCGCCATCAGCGAGGGGTAGATGGCATAGGCAAGGCCGAGTTCGGCCAGCGTTTCGGCAGAGGGCATGGGTTCGCCCGAGCTGTTCGACATGTTGGCCATGACCGGCAGGGGCAGGTCACGGCAGGCGATGCGGATTTCATCGTTGTTGGCCAGCGCCTCGGGGAAGAGGACATCGGCCCCCGCCGAGGCATAGGCCTCCATGCGGCGCATGACCCCGTCCATGCCCTCGGACTGGTAGGCATCGGTGCGTGCGATGATGACGAAGTTCTCGTCCTGACGCGCGTCGACCGCGACCTTGATCTTCTCGACCATGTCCTCGGCCGCGATGATCCGCTTGTGCGGGGTGTGACCGCACTTCTTGGGAAATTCCTGGTCCTCGAGCTGGATGGCGGTGACGCCCGCCTCCTCGTAGCCCTTGACCGTGTGGTGTACGTTGAGCAGGCCGCCGTATCCGGTATCGCCATCGGCGATGACCCCGGCCTTGCTCGTGCGAACCAGCGTCTCCATCCGGTTCTTCATCTCGGTGTAGGTGGCGATCCCGGCATCGGGGAGGCCCCAGGCCGAAGCGGTCAGCCAGTAGCCGGTGCCGTAGACGAGGTCGAAGCCGACCTTGTCGGCAATCACGGCCGCAATCATGTCCTGAACGCCGGGAACGGCAAAGAACTTGCCCGCGCGCAGCTTCTCCCGGAAGATCGGATTTGCCATCAGGCCCTCATGTCTTGTGCAGGGTCGGTTCCGTGCCGCCCTGAATGTTCTTCAACAGGAAAGCGGAAGGCACCCAGCTGGAGTGCCTCCCGACCAACCACGTTTCTTACTCGGCCGCTTCCGCGTTGCGCCACATGGGCTGCTTGGGAGCGGGGAGGCCGGTT
>NZ_JALHAT010000029.1:0-2677 GCF_022818885.1 Novosphingobium mangrovi
AGCGGGGCGCGCCGACGGCGTCGGTACGGGCGCCTCGGGGACCGGCGCGGGCGCGGCGGCAAGATCCTGTTCGGGCGCCGCGTTGCGCGCGCCGTCCATCATCCACAAGGTAAGACCGCCCAGGGCCGCGACGAAGACAATCCCCGCCACGAGGCCCAGGCCATCGGCCTTCTTGCGCTGCGAGACCTGGGGCAGGACGTTGCGGGTGGCAAGGTCGATAACCTCGGCCCCCTCACCCTCACGCGGGTCGGTCGCGTTGGCGCCGAAGCGGCGCTCATGCAGGGCGGAAACGGAAGAGGAATGGGGCGCCATCGTTCAGGCCCTTCTCACTGTGCCGAGACCGGCGGGGTTGTACCTGCACGCTGCGCGAGAGCCGGTGCGGGCCGTTCGCCGAGCGGCACGGTGTTGAGCAGCTCGGCGACATCCTTGCCCCGGCGCAGGATGATGCGGTCGGGCACATCGCTCACCACGATGGTGGGGCCGCGCACGGCATAGTTGACCGGCCCTTCGTCGCCCTTCTCGTTCTCGACAAGGATGGCGGGCAGGTTCGGTGTCTGCTCGGGCCAGACGAGGTAGGTCGACTGCCCGTCGTCGTAGACCCGCACGGGCTGCAGCTTGGCCGCGCCCTTGCGCTCCCACGCGAAGTTGAGCGCGGACGCCTCGGCGGGCATCGCCAAGGGATCGCCCTCGGCCACGGCGCGCTCGGCCGGATCGAGATGGGCCAGGCGCTCCGTCTCGCTGGGACGGGCAAGCGGAGTGTCATCCACCGGCTCTTCCTCGTCCGCATAAGTAAAACGCAGCATGTAGAGCGGCTTGGCCTTGGCTCCTGCGACGAGATCGAAGAAGTACGTGCGCTTGTTCGTGACAACCGTCATGTTGGTGCGCGCGCTGGTCTCCAGCGGCTTCACGAACAGGAGGTCGGCGCGCTTGTTGGGCGTGATCTGCCACTGCGAACTGTCGCCCACCGCGACGTTCTCGATCGCTTCGTTACGGCCAAAGGCGATGGTGGCCTGAACCGTTGTGCGCCCGGGAATGGTGACGACCTCGTCGGCCCGGTAGGCGTGCTCGACCAGGCGATCATCGGCGAGAACAGGGGCGCTCAGCAGCCCTGCGGCGAGAACCGATCCCAGCATCAGGCGCGAAAGTGTGGTGCGCAGCGTGAAGGCGTGCGTCATCGTGTCTTCTCCTTGACCGGCGCGCGGCCGGTGTCGTTCGAGGCGCTGCGAAAGCGGCTGCCAATGCCCTTCGCGCGCATGTCCTGTCCGGCTCCGGCGGGCGCAATGCCGCCGCCGGTAACGTGGGTGGTCACGGTGCGCCGGTCACCCGAGCGGCCTGAGGCACCCTCCCCGCCGTTACCGCCTGGCCCTGCCTGCGCAGCGTGGCTGGCGGCCAACGCGCTCATGTGCCCGGTGCGAGAGGTGGCAACGCCCAGTGGCTGGAGCATCGAGGCCACGGGCGCCGGTGCGGGCGCGGCGGCGCTCGATCCTGCCCGCTCCTCGCGGGAAGCCGCCAATCCGAAGACGCGCCAGCCCGAGACCATCGTGCCCGCGACCTTGAACACCATCACCATGAGCGCGACGTGGACCGCCGCGACCGTGAAGAAGGCCATGGCCGCGCGCCCGTCGATCTCGCCCAACTGCGCCGAACTGACGAGCGCGGAGACGATGGGCACGAGCAGTTCGAGGATGATGCCTCCGCCCATGACCACGAAGAGCGGCGTGAAGGCGGTCAGCACCATGCCACGCAGCCAGCCTGCGGTGAGCCCGCGGGTTGCACCAAAAAGCCCAAGAATGACAAAGAGAGGCCCCAGCGCGATGAGGATGCCCAGCGCAATGCGCGCGGTGAGGAGAATGCCCACGGTCCCCAGCAGAAGCAGGATCGCGCCCATCCACATCAGCCCTTCGGGCGACATCATCGAGGCCGCGTCGGCCGCGTCCTTGGCCGCCTCTCCGGTCGAGCCGCTGCCCGATCCGGCATTGGTGCCGATTTCGTTGATGACACCGAAGACAATGTCGATGCGGTCCGCGAAGATCTGCGTAGCCGAACCATCCGCGCCCATGAGTTGCCCCGCGATCCAGTCGGGACCGGCGAGCGCAAAGCTCCAGACCATGCCCTGGTAGGCAAGCCAGCTGCTGGTGAAGAGGAGCACCACGCCGATCGTGATCATGCGCGGCATAAGCGAGGACACGCCCACCGAAGCGCGCCCCGTCATCAGGAGGAAGGCAAAGAGCGCGATGTAGAGCGCGAGCAGGATCGAGATCGCGGGCACGAGCGCGCCGTCGCTTCCAAACAGGCGCCCGAAAGCGCCCGCGGCCATCTCGTTTGCCACGCAGTCGACCGCCCGCAGAGCCGGGGCCACCCCGTTCGAGGCAAGTTCCGTCAGACGCTGGCAGGTGTCGCTGGCCATGATCTTTACTCGGCCGCCTCGATCCAGAGCGCCTCGTCAGCCCCAGCGGTATCGCCGTCACCCGGCCAGGCCTGGCCGGTGAGCGCGGGGTACCAGGCGCGCGGCGCGTCGCCATAGCGTTCGCGCAGCGCATCGAGCTTGCGCACGGTGCTCTCGCGGCCCGACAGGACCGTCAGCACCTCGGGACTGCCCGAGAGGTCGAGACGCACCACAACCGAGGCATCGCTCTGGCGGATGAGGAAGCAGCGCGAGTGCGCCGGGAGCGTGCGG